>JANPAY010000236.1:0-8842 GCA_031430155.1 Comamonadaceae bacterium | reverse complement strand
CATTAAATGTTGATGCCGCGTTCCCAATGGATCAGGCGCGATCTGGCGTAAACGATCAGCCGATCGGCGACCAACCCGAGCAGCCCGAAGAAAAAGACCACCGCAAAAGCAGATGCGGTGTCGAAGTACGACGAGTAGAGGACGATGAGGTAACCCAGGCCACGCGACTCGCCAACGAACTCGGTGACGCACATGACGATCAGCATGATCGGCGTCGCCACGCGCAGCCCCGTCAGCAGGTACGGCAGCATTGAAGGCCACAATACGTCGAGTGCGAAGCGCCAGGGGCTGACTTCGTTGTTGGCTGCCAGCCAGCCCATATTCTTCGGCACAGCACGGGCACCGGCGTACATCTGCACGAACAGCGGAAAGAAGCATTCCAGCGTGACCTGGACCACCTTCGACGACGCGCCAAGACCAAAAATCAGGATGACGACCGGGTAGAGAGCTAGCTTGGGCACCGGGTACAGCACCGAGATGATCGGATGCAGCGCAGCATCGACATAGCGGTTACGCGCACACAGGACACCGCACACAGTCCCCAGCAGAACGGCGCATAGCAGGCCAGCCAAACCTTTGGTCAGGGTGGACTCCGCGTTGTCCAGCAGTTCGCCGCTTTTCACCAGCTCGAACATCTGTTGGGCGATTGCGTCCAGACCTGGAAACATTCGCGTTGCGCTGACCAGCGCAAACCCATGCCAGAGCATTAGGAAGAGCACAACGCCAACCAACTTGAGGCGCATTCCGTTTAAATTGAACATACTGACTTATCCCCCGAATTCCATAGAGTGCCCACTGCACAGCCACGCTGCAGCACGCTCTAGGGCGAAGTTGGACAGGTAACCAGCTAGTGCGATCACTAGGATGCCTGCATACATCTGCTGGTAGTTGCCGTCATGGTAGGCCAACATCACCAACGACCCGAGGCCATCAGAATGCCCAGCCACTTCGGTGGCAACCATCAGGATGAAGGCCACCATCAGACTGATGCGCAAGCCCACCATCGTTCTGGGCAGGCAAGCGGGCAGCACCACATGGAAGAAGGTTCGAACAGGTCCAACTTCGTTATTGCGGCTCAGCCAGAGGTAACGCGGGTTGATACCCATCGCGCCGCTCATGGCGTTCAAATAGGCGGGGAAGAAGCAGCTCAATGCAATGATGAGGATCCGCGAGGTATCGGTAAATCCGAGCCATACCGCAACTGCTGGAAACAGCGATATCTTGGGCACGGCATGGACAAAGGCCTGCGGCACATCAAACAGCGCCCTCACGGTACGGGACACGCCCGAAAGCAGCCCCAGCGCCACACCCAGCAGGCCGCCGATCAGAAAGCCAAGATAGGCGCGAGACACGCTACGCAGCGTTTGCGCCAGCACTTCGCCTTGCAGTAGCTTCTCGCCGGCCGCGCTGACAATGGCCAGTGGTCCGAGGAAGTAACCGGGTACGCCCTCCCGGCGGCTGGCAAGTTCCCAGCACAGCAGCAGCCCGGCCAAGAAGCCGAACGTAATCCTCCATAGCTTGCCCTGCGGTTTGGCGGTTGACGTGTGCATGACCAACTCCTTTTTCAAGCTGCAGACCCGCGGCGGATCAGATCCCAGAAGTGGGCGCGGTATTCCAGTACCTTCGGATCAGACTTGGTTGCGGTGTTCCGTGGTCTGGGCAGATCTATGGGGCAGTCCTCGATAATCGTGCCCGGCTTGCCGCCCAGCACGATGACTCGGTCGCCGAGGAAGATCGATTCCAGAATGTCGTGCGTGATGAAGACCACGGTCAGCCCAGAGGCCTGCCACATCCTCGTCAGTTCTTCCTGCATCTCTTCTCGCGTCTGCGCGTCCAGTGCGCCGAAGGGTTCGTCCATCAACAGCACTTCAGGCTGCATGGCTAGAGTGCGGGCCAGCGCCGCACGCTGCCGCATGCCGCCTGACAGTTCGACAGGGTAGGCATTGCCAAAGCGGTGTAGCCCCACCTTATCGAGGTATTCGGTCGCCCGGACAAGCGCTTCCGCCCGGCTCACACCAGTCTGCTCGATAGGCCAGGCGATGTTCCGTAGCACTGTCTTCCAGGGGAACAGCGTGGCCTCCTGGAACACCATTCCGAGCTTACGACTCGGCTTGGTAATGGGCTGGCCGTGGATGGCTACCGTACCAGAGGTTGGTGTTTCAAAGCCGCCTAGCATGTGCAGCAAGGTGGTTTTTCCACAGCCACTTGGCCCCAGGATCGTCACGAACTCGCCCTGCTTGATCTGCAGATCGATAGGACCCAGCGCATGGACCTCGTGCGTTCCACGTTTGAATTTTTTTACAGCAGAATTGATGGTCAACATAGTCTAGAGGGCTCGTTGATATGACTGAAAATGGAAAGTTGCTATCGTCTAGCGTCCGCTATTTGCGCAGCGCATAGCCTTTGAGGACGAGTTCTTCGGCAGGGGCACTGCGATTGGCCGGCAGGAAGCCAGAATCGGTCATATCTTTAATCGTCTCCTGCACGTCGTGCAGATTGATTCGGCCGCCCTCGGCCCGACCGCCATCGGCCCCGGCATCCGCTGCACCCGGAGTAAGGTAATTCGCAGCAATCAATTTGGGGTAGAGGCCCGTACGATCCTGCTTCCAAGCGATTAGGGCCTTCTGATAATCGCTGCGCCAAGCACAGTAAGCCTCGGGATTAGCTGCGACAAATTTTTGCGTGAAGAACACCAAGGTGCTGGGATGCGCCTGCTGCGTCGCTTGGATAGGTCGAAGGATGATTTGGATGCCGCCCGTCTTTTGCGCCTTTGCCAGGAATTGGCGCGACAGCCAAGCCACGTCGATCTGTTTGTTTCGCAGTGCTTGCTCTTGCGCGGGTGGTGGCATCGACACATACTGCGCTTCACCCGCTTTGACGCCAGCGCGGCGCAGTGCGCTTTTGATCCAATACTCGCTGATCGTATTCGGTCCGTAGAAGCCTATCCTCTTACCTTTGAACTGGCCAGCGCTAGTGATTCCGCTGTCTTGCAGCACAACAAACGCACCCTGGTTATCGGTATCATTTGTCTCAACCACCGACGCCGCAGCGCGCAAATCCAGCCCGACGCGCACCCCGGTCACCAGAGCCGTTAAGCTGATGGAGCCCGCTTCCAACTGGCCGGCTTGCACCGCTGTCATACGGTCGTTGGCGGAGAACAGCTGCGGCTCCAAGAGGTAGAACTTGCCATTGTTCGGGTACTTGGCTTTGTCCGCCCACAACAAAGCCAGAGGTTCTTCGCCACCTCCCGTCAAACCATAGCGGATTCTCACGGGCTGAGCCGGTGCATTTCCAAATTTGAACTTGCTGCACATATCCTCCGCCATCGTGGCGCCACCGCCCTGCTGAGCGTGAACCTGCGCGATCAATCCGGCTGCGGCAACGAACAACATGATGAAGCCGCCTTTTATGCCTTCAATCAGTTGAGCAAAGGTCCTAACTATATGGTGCAACATTGAAATCTCCTTCAAAAGTGACAATAATTTGATAGGGCACCTAGCAGACATCAAGGCACTCAGACTCAAAACTTTTTTGTTTTGAATACGAAACATTGATTCTTATTTAAAACAATTGAACTATATCTTTGATAATGGTAAAAAGTATCGGAAATTACCCTTACTAACGCACCACTTGTAATATTCACCCCAAAGCCTGCTGCACCACCCATTGCAGCAGGCTTTTTGCTTTTTGCTGCGTCAGCGTCGTCGGGCGCTGGCTTGGCCGCACCAGCATCAATTGACCCATCAATTTTGGTTGCGTGATGGTGCGTACAACGAAGCTACTCTGAGGGTAATGCGCCAGCGTGTAGCTGGGCAGCACGGCATGGCCTAGGCCCTCCGCCACGAGACTGAGGATGGCGTTCAGTCCATCGACTTCCATCGCGATTTTGGGTTTGACACCTAGTCGCGTCATCTCGTGGTCTAGCAGTTGCCTAAACGCGTTGGGACGGCTTGGCAGGATCAAAGGCAAGCGGGATGTGGCTTGCAGCGTGATAGTCCTCTCTAAGTCAATGCCATCTTGGCTTACCGAGATGAGCACGAGCGCCTCTTCATGCAATAGCGTTTGCTCCAAATCTGCGCTACTGGCTGGGTTGTAGAGCAAGGCCATATCTAAGTTGCCCATGCGCATGCCTTCCAACATCACCACCGAAAACCCTTCCGTGAGCCTGAGCTTTGCCATGGGCAGTTCGGCTTGAAACGCCTGTGTCAGCGGTACGGTCATGAGGCGCGACAGGCTGGGCGGCAAGCCAATGGAGACACGGCCAGACAGCTCGCCCCGCGTGGCGCTCAAATCTTCTTTCGCCAGCGCCACCTGATGCAAGATGCCGCGCCCATGCTCGAGTAAGCGCTTGCCCGCCTCAGTAGGCACGGCGCCGCGTCCGTTTCTGATGAGTAAGTTTTGCCGCAGCTCCACCTCTAGCAACCGCAAATGTTTGGATAGCGCGGGCTGGGTCACGCCTAGCTGCAAAGCCGCGCGGGTAAAGCTGCCTAGCTCTGCGACGCGGACGAAGTATTCAAGTTGTTTTAAATCCATTTTTAATATTCTAATTGGTTATATCTGCTAGTTGGTTATGCCGCTTGACGCACGCTGTTCTGGTATCACAATCTAGTCATGCAAACACCTACACCTCACATTAAAGGTATTTCGTCCATGGCGACCAAAACCGCTCTGGCGGCGCTGACCAAATCCTACGAGGCAAAAACGGGCACGGCAGTGAGTGCGCTCTCCATTGGAGGCGTCGACGCCACGCGCCGCGTTGTGGCTGGCGAGGCGTTTGATTTGGTGTTTTTGGCTACCGATGCTATCGACAAGCTCATCGCTACAGGTCATGTCCAGCAAGGCTCGCGAGTCGATTGGGTGAAGTCACCTGTCGCCGTGGCCATTGCTACGGGTGCAACGCCGATTGACATTAGCAGTGAAGCCGCAGTCAAAGCCGCCGTCATTGCCGCCCCCTCTATCAGCTACTCCACAGGCCCTAGCGGCGTGTATCTGGCTAGTTTGTTTGATCGCTGGGGGATTAGCGAATGGGTCAAGGCCAAGTTAGTCGTTGCAGCGCCAGGCGTGCCTGTTGGATCACTGATTGCGAGCGGCCAAGTCGCATTTGGCTTTCAGCAACTCACCGAACTGCTGGACGTGCAGGGAATTCAAATTTTGGGCAATCTGCCTGAAGAAATTGCCTGCATCACGACTTTCTCTAGCGGTATCACTACAGCATCATCGCCTGCGAATGCGGATGCGGCACTTGCTTTTCAGACTTATATTGCGTCGGCTGAAGTTGAGCCCATCAAGCGCGAACAAGGCATGTACTGGGCTTAATTTTTTTATTTAAAGGAAATCATCATGTTTGAACTCGGCGTTGCGTACCGCAATATCACTCGCGCAGACCGCGCTGCCACAGACGCACTTGCGGCTCTCGGCTCTGCCACCGTGCACGAAGCCATGGGGCGCGTGGGACTGATGCAAACCTATCTGCGCCCGATTTGGGCAGGCGCACAGGTCAGCGGCACAGCTATCACGGTCTTACTCCAGCCTGGTGACAACTGGATGATGCACGTGGCGGCAGAGCAAATCCAGCCTGGCGACATCGTGGTGGCGGCTTGTACTGCAATTAACACCGACGGATTTTTTGGTGACCTGCTTGCGACCAGCTTCATGGCGCGGGGCGCACGCGGCCTCATCATCGACGGCGGTTGCCGCGATGTGAAGACGCTCAAAGAAATGGGCTTCCCCGTGTGGAGCCGCGCCATCAGCAGCAAGGGCACGGTCAAGGCGACGCTGGGCTCCGTCAATATCCCCGTGGTCGTTGCTGGCATGAGCGTGCAGCCAGGCGACGCCATTGTGGCGGACGACGACGGCGTGGTGGTGGTGCCAAAAGCGCAAGTAGCAAAAGTCTTGGCAGCCGCGCAAGCTCGCGAATCGTTTGAAGGCGAAAAGCGCGAAAAATTAGCCAGCGGCATTTTGGGACTGGATATGTACAGCATGCGCGAGCCTTTGGCCAAAGCTGGCTTTAAGTACATCGACTAAACCAGCATCAGTGACACAAATTAATTACATAACACGAGAGTAACGACATGAATCCTTTTAAAAAATACACCTCTACATCTTTGGCAGCATTCTTCTTGCTGATACTCAGCTTGGCGTTGCATCCTGTCTGGGCGCAAGAGTTTCCAACAAAATCAGTGCGCATCATCACGCCATTCCCCGTCGGTAGCGGCCCAGAAGGCGTCACACGGCTGGTTGCCGACAAGCTCTCTCGTATGTGGGGGAAGCCCGTTATTGTTGAAAACAAACCTGGTGGCAACGGTTTCATCGCAATTGATGCATTCAAACGTGGGGCCAACGACGGCCATGACCTCATTCAGCTAGACAACGTCCATTTGTCGGCTTATCCACATCTCTTTAAAAAGTTACCCTACGATGCGAAATCAGATTTTGAACCTTTACTGCCTTTGTTCAAGACCTACTTCTTTTTTGCTGTCGCCACTGATAGTAAGTACAAAAATGTTGGGGACATCATTGCGGATGCTAAAGCGCGTCCCGGCAAATTAAATTATGGCTCTTGGTCCGTCGGTAACCCCGTGCACCTAGGCTCAGCCTTATTTGAATCGGTCACGGGCACCGAAATGCAGCACATCATTTATAAAGAAACAACCATGCTCTATACAGGCGTGGCTAACAACGAGCTCTCATTTTCAATGGGTACTAACGCCACCGCTGGCGCGATGTACCGCGCGGGCAAAATTCGCTATGTCGCGGTTGCGGCTCCTAAACGTGTAGCTGCATTCCCTAACGTTCCAACTGTTGGCGAGGCAGGCGGCCCTGCTGGATTTGAAGTCAGTGGTTGGACGGCCATTGCCGCCCCCAAAGGCGTATCAAAAGCTGTAGCCGACAAAATTCAGCGGGATATTGAAAAAGCCTTGGCCGAGCCTGATGTGCGCGAAAAGTTTGCGTCATTTGCGTATGAGCCATTTACACTGACCCGTGACAACTTCAACCAATACATCGCCTCCGAATCAAAACGCTATGCTGACATCATTCAAAAAGCAAAAGCGTCTTTAGACTAATCGCGTACAAACCACGATGCTCCGCAGACCTCTCCTAGCAAGCCTCGCCAGCCTTGCCGTCTTGACTGCCACGCTGGTTGTGGGCTGCGGGACTGTGCCTGCAAAACCTGATCCGCAAACAATTGCAGCGCTAGCACCCACGGGAAAGCTGCGCATTGGTGTGTACAAAGGTAGTCCGACCTCGATGGTGATAGATGCCAAAACGGGCGAGCAACGCGGTGTGGCGTTGCAATTAGGCCAAGAGCTAGCGCGGCAATTAGGCGTACCTTTTGAGGTGGTGGAATTTCCGCGTTTAGCTGAAATTTTGATTGCCATGAAAACAGATGGCGGGAAAGCAGCACAAGTTGATTTCACGTTTACCAATGCCACAGCAGTTCGCGCTAAGGATGTCGATTTCACCGCACCTTTGATTGCTTTGGAATTGGGTTATCTCGTCCCGCAAACGTCTAGCATTCAAAGCGTGCAAGATGTGGACAAAGCTGTTACGCGCGTCGGCGTAGCGCAAGGCAGTAGCTCGCAAGCCGCACTGGGTAAGGCTTACACAAGAGCCGTTTTAACGACGACACCCACACTGGCAACCGCAGCCGAGGCTTTGAAGTCAGGGAAATTGGATGCCTTTGCCACCAACAAAGCAATTTTGTTTGAACTGCAAGATGGTTTGCCCGCAGGTCAATTTCGCGTTTTAGATGATCGCTGGGGCCTCGAGCATTTAGCGATTGCCATTCCCAAAGGGCGTGAAACGGCAGCGCCGTTTATGAGCACTTTTGCCAAGCAGGCAATAACTAGCGGCTTGGTACAACAAATCATTTCACAATCTGGATTAAGAGGAACCGCAAAATGAAAAAGATTCAATACATCATTGCCTTGTGTGCAGCTGCATTCGGGCTCGCAAGCGGTGCACAAACCTACCCCACCAAGCCCGTCAAAATTGTCGTCGGCTATGCGGCTGGCGGCGCAGTCGATATCGTGGCACGCACCGTAGGACAAAGCCTGCAAGCCAGCATGGGGCAAGCGTTTGTGGTGGAGAACAAACCTGGCGCGGGCACGAACATTGCGGTGAAGCAGGTGATTGATGCGCCCGCTGATGGCTACACCTTGATGCTGGCTGCGAATGCACTCGCGGCCAATATGGCGCTGTATCAGCCGATGCCGTTTGATGCGGAGCGCGATCTGGTGGCAGTGTCTTTAGTGGGCCGCGTGCCTGTGGTGATTGCTGCAAACGTCAACGCGCCCTACGCCAATGTGCAAGCGCTGATCGCCGCAGCCAAGGGTAAACCTAACACCATCGCCTACGGCAGCCCTGGCAACGGATCGACGCCGCACATGGCGCTGGAACTCTTCGCACGTGCCGCGGGTATTGATCTGCAGCACATTCCGTACAAAGGCGGATCACCTGCGATTACCGATGTGATTGGTGGTCAGTTGCCACTGGTGGCTGTGAACGCGCTGGAAGCGTTGCCGCAAGTGCGCGGCGGCAAGCTCAAAATTTTGGCAGTACTGAGCCCGACTCGCTCCGCGATTTTTCCAGATGCGCCAACCATTGCGGAGTCTGGCTTTGCAGGGTTTGAAGCCTCGGTCTGGTACGGCTTTGTGGCACCCGCCGCCACACCCAAACCAATCGTTGCGAAATTGCACGCCGAAGTACAAAAAGCACTGCAAACCAAAGAGGTGAAGGAGCGCATGGCAGCCGTGGGCGGCGAGGTGATTCCTGCCAGCAGCGAGGCATTTGCGGCGCTGATTAAATCCGAACGCACCCGCTATGCCAAGCTGGTGAAAGA
>JANPAY010000235.1:0-3160 GCA_031430155.1 Comamonadaceae bacterium | reverse complement strand
CCCACGGTACCTTGCGGTACGCCTGATTTCGAATCAGGTACATTCGGCCACTCTGCCACTTCTCCGTATCGTTTATTTTAACGTAGCAATGCCACCCATGTAGGGGCGAAGCGCCGCAGGAATCGTCACCGAGCCATCCGCGTTTTGATAATTCTCCAGCACAGCGACCAAGGTGCGACCCACCGCCAGCCCTGAACCGTTCAACGTATGCACGTGCTCGTTTTTGCCTTGCGCATTTTTAAATCGCGCTTGCAAACGGCGCGCTTGAAACGCTTCGCAATTAGAAACTGACGAAATTTCGCGATACGCATTTTGCGCTGGCAACCAGACTTCAAGATCGTGCGTCTTGGCAGCGCCAAAGCCCATGTCGCCTGTGCACAGCAGCATCACGCGGTAAGGCAAGCCCAACTTTTGCAGTACAGCTTCGGCGTGGCCTGTCATTTCTTCTAACGCCGCGTAGCTCTTCTCGGGATGGACGATTTGCACCATCTCCACTTTGTCAAACTGGTGCTGACGAATCATGCCGCGTGTGTCGCGCCCATAGCTGCCTGCCTCGGACCGAAAACACGGTGTGTGTGCAGTTAATTTGATTGGTAGTTCAGATTCCGCCACCACCACATCGCGCACGAAGTTGGTGAGGGTGACTTCTGACGTGGGGATTAAATACAAACCTTCTTCGCCGACCGCGTCTTGCCCACCTTTTTTTGCGGCAAACAAATCGCCTTCAAATTTAGGGAGCTGACCCGTGCCTTTGAGCGTCTCGGCATTCACGATGTAGGGTGTATAGCACTCGGTGTAACCATGCTGCTCCGTTTGCAAGTCCAGCATGAACTGCGCAAGTGCTCGGTGCAACTTAGCGATTCCGCCCTTCATGACCGTAAAGCGCGAGCCCGTCAGCTTAACGCCCATTTCAAAATCGAGGCCGAGCGGCTCGCCCAAATCGACGTGGTCTTTGGCTGGGAAGCCAAGCGGCGAACTCGGAGAAAAACCTAAAGGTTTTGGGCTTGCACCAGCACCACCATCAGGTGCCCATTTACGCAATTCCACGTTGCCGTGTTCGTCCGAGCCCACAGGCACAGATTCGTGCGGCAGGTTGGGAACAGCTAAAAGCATTTCGGCAATTTGCGCTTGAACCGCTTCGGTACGAGCGGATGATTGCTCCATCTCGGTTTTCATCGTGGCGACTTCTGCCATCAGGTTATCGGCTTGACCGCTAGCCGCAGCATCGCCTTTGGCAGCAGCGCCCTTCAATTGCCCAACTTGCTTAGAGGCCGCATTCCTCTTGGCTTGCAGCTCTTCGCTGCGAGCCTGAATCGTTTTGCGTTCAGCCTCTAACGCCGTGAATTTCTCCACATCTAAAAACGCTTGCGGATTCTTGCGCTTTTGCAGTGCCGCAATAACGGTTGGCAAATCTTTGCGTAGTTGATTGATATCTAGCATGTCTCTTTCCAGTTATTTGGCGCAGGGCTTCTCGCCTTCGCCTGCTTTTGTATAGCAAAGCGGATCAGGAGCATCCGTATTTTTTGCATTCGATGCACTTGGAGCGGGCGTTTTGCGGCGCAATGCTTCATCACCCGATATCGTGCGCTGGGTTCGTGTTTGGCACTCAATCCGCTCTGGGTAGCTGGCCAAAGTCAAACATCCCACATCGCCGCCCCAAGGAGAGGTGCAAGCTGCCAATAGGCAGGCCAAAGAAATCACAACTAATCGAACAAAATATTGCTGCATATAAATCCAATCTTTATTTCAAAGCCTATTTATTTGAGAGCCTTAAAGCGTGCGCGTTTCGGACGTGCGCCCTCTTCACCCAAACGCTTCTTCTTGTCGGCTTCGTACTCTTGGTAGTTGCCATCAAAGAACGTCCATTGGCTATTGCCCTCGCAAGCCAAAATGTGCGTAGCGATACGGTCAAGGAACCAGCGGTCATGGCTAATCACCATCACGCTGCCCGCGAACTCTAGCAGCGCGTCTTCTAACGAACGCAATGTTTCCACGTCTAAGTCGTTGGATGGCTCATCCAGCAGCAAGACGTTGCCGCCTTCAATCAAAGTTTTTGCCATGTGCAAACGTCCGCGCTCACCGCCCGACAAGCTACCGACGCGTTTTTGCTGATCACCACCGTTGAAGTTAAAACGTCCGCAATAGGCACGGCTAGCAATGGTGAACTTACCAATTTGCAGCATATCCAAGCCGCCGGAAATTTCTTCCCACACGGTCTTATCGCCCGACAAATCGTCACGGGTTTGATCGACAAACGCGAGTTGTGCTGTCTTACCGATGGCGACTTCGCCGCTATCAGGCGTCTCTTTACCGGCAATCATTTTGAACAGCGTGGACTTACCCGCGCCGTTCGGACCAATGATGCCAACAATCGCGCCCGCGGGCACTTTGAAAGATAGGTCCTCGATCAAGACACGATTACCAAACGATTTAGTGACGTTTTTAAACTCGATCACTTCATTACCTAAACGCTCGGCCACAGGGATAAAAATCTCCTGCGTTTCGTTGCGTTTTTGGTAGTCGTGATCAGACAACTCCTCAAACCGTGCAAGGCGAGATTTACTCTTCGCTTGACGGCCTTTGGGGTTTTGACGAACCCACTCCAATTCCTTCTTCAACGCCTTAGCACGGGCTTCTTCGCCCTTTTGCTCTTGCGCCAAACGGTTGCCCTTTTGATCTAACCAGCTGGAGTAATTGCCCTTCCAAGGGATACCACTACCGCGGTCCAACTCCAAAATCCACTCAGCCGCGTTATCCAAGAAATAACGATCATGGGTGATCGCGACAACGGTGCCCGCATAGCGCGAGAGGAACTGCTCTAGCCAATCGACAGACTCCGCATCTAAGTGATTGGTTGGCTCATCTAAGAGCAGCATGTCGGGCTTGGACAAGAGCAACCGGCACAGCGCCACGCGGCGCTTTTCACCGCCCGAGAGCACGCCAACAATAGCATCCCAAGGCGGCAAATTAAGCGCATCGGCTGCAATTTCCAGTTGGTGCTCGCTATCGCCAGAATCACTGCCAATAATGGCTTCCAGCTCAGCTTGCTCGGCGGCCAGCGCGTCAAAATCCGCGTCTTCTGCGCCGTAGGCTACATAGACTTCTTCTAAACGCGCCTTCGCCGCAGCGACTGCGCCCATGCCGTCTTCAATCGCCTCAC
>JANPAY010000234.1:0-2009 GCA_031430155.1 Comamonadaceae bacterium | reverse complement strand
CTTGCGCCATTCGCCTCACCAGCAGGCTCGCCAATGATGAGTTTTTGCCCACCATGATGCCGTGCCAAGCCTGGTGATTCCACCGATGTGCTGGCATGCACCACACAGCCAATCACTTGCCCCTCTGGTAAGGCATGCTGGATATGGCCTGCGGGGTCGATGCTCTGCAAAGGATTACTCCACTTGGCCTGCGAGACATTTGCCTGTACGTTTTTCATAAACCACCAAGGAACTCCGTTCATGGCGGGCAAGATGAGCGTGTGCTTACCAATCAACGGCGCAAGCGCTGGCGCAACCTGCCCGAGTGACTGCGACTTCACGGCAATGACGATTAAATCTTGCTCGCCAAGCTCAGTTGCATCGCTGGAAGCCATATGCAGTGGAGCTTGCACGAGACCCGTAGCGGTATTAAGCCGCCAACCATACTGCTGCAAAGCGGCGAGTGTGTCGCCACGTGCCAATGCGGAAACTTCGTGTTTTTCTGTCGCTGCGAGCTTTGTGCCTAGAAAGCCGCCAATGGCGCCTGCGCCAACAATACAAATTTTCATGAGTCGTCCTTGGTTGTGTCCAGCGCTTATTTAATAGGTGGCCGAGGCAAAACCGCCTCGCCTGCTTGCATCACATAGGTATATTGCAGCAAGTACGAACCATCAGCTTGTTTAGAGAAATGCCCCGTCGTGGCACGTGTCACGCCAAACTGCACATCGGTCTCCAAGTGCTCGTCGTCGTCGCTATAGACCTGCGAAATCAAGGTCTTAAAACCTGCTTTAAAGATAAGCGCGTGCAAATGTGCGGGGCGATACGGATGGCGATTTTGAGCACTCAGCAAACGCCCCACTACACCATCCGTTGGAATGGGGTAGCCCGTGGGCTTAACGGTTGTGAACCAAAATTTCCCGTCGCTAGTTGTCGTGAATTTACCGCGCAAATTCATCTCCGCTTGAGATTCATCTTGTTGCTCATACAGCCCCACGGGCGAGGCATGCCAGATATCAACTTCGGCATTGGCAACGGGCCAGCCTGCCGCATCTATCACCAAGCCCTCGACCCGTAAAGCCTCGCCAGCTGTGGGGCTGCGCAAGATTGATCCACCATTTTCTGTGCGCGGTGAGTGCATGCGCCAAAAAGGGCCGAGGAGATTTTGTGTCGTTTGAATAGACCCATCGTCGTCCACCACGCCGCCGTTATTGAGCAAGCAAACGAGCTGCGAAACGCCCAGCGAGCCTGCCATCAACACCGCTTCGTTGTGCGAGTCGTTGCTACGTTGCCCGATCTCATTAATAAGAGCAGCGGCTTGCCTGAATTCAGCTTCAGTCAACCGCGTTTCCGTCACAAAACCATGTAAGTGCTTGACCAAGGACACCATGATCTCGCGCAGACGTGGATCGCTGGTTTGTTGCATGACCGCTTGCACGGCAAGGGTCACGTCTTGAGGGGACTGAATGGGGCTCATGCCCTCTAGTTTATTCAATCCCCAAGAGGAGTGCTTAAACCAAAGTCAACGTCACGTCGATATTGCCGCGTGTCGCGTTGGAGTAAGGACACACGATGTGCGCTTTATCGATGATGCCTTGTGCCACAGCACGGTCCATGCCTGGCAAGCTGATGTTCAATGCGACTTCGATACCAAAACCGTTCGGGATTTGACCAATGCCCACTGCGCCGTCAATTTTTGCGTCTGCTGGCAAGGCTACTTTGGCTTGACCTGCGACAAACTTCATTGCGCCCATAAAGCAAGCGCTGTAACCCGCTGCAAAGAGTTGCTCAGGATTTGCAACAGCACCATTGGCGTCCCCTGCGCCGCCCATCTCTTTTGGCACGCCGAGCTTTACGTTCAAAGCGCCATTGCTTGAGGTAGCGTGACCGTCGCGGCCGCCAGTAGCTGTGGCGTGTGCGATGTAGATGATTTTTTCGACTGACATGGTATTTCCTTATCTGATGTGGTTAAAAATAATCGCGAATTCAATAACTAAACGTGCGCAGCGATCAAGTTCGCACGTAAAACTTTT
>JANPAY010000233.1:0-6239 GCA_031430155.1 Comamonadaceae bacterium | reverse complement strand
GCTACACGACTTGCCCCACTTGCGATGGCGCAAGGTTGAAGTTGGAATCGCTGCTTTGGCGCGTCGGTAGCAAAGTTCAAGCGGACGCTGTGCTAGAAGCCACATCCCGCTTCGCTCCCAAGGGTATTGGCTTCGAAAACCATGTCCTACATGGCCTAGCGGGCTTATGCCTGCACGATGTGATGAAATTGCCGATTGAGAAGCTGCGCGTGTTTTTTCTTTCAATCGCCAACGAGGCAAACAATTGGGGTCTGACCCAAGCCCAAAGCGAAGCGACGGTGGGGTCTGACCCCAATTGGCTTGCCGCTGGTTCAGGACAGCAAAGCGCCGCCGCTAAAGCCCAGCGCCTCATCCTGGGTGAAATCAACACCCGCCTGCAATACTTGTGCGATGTAGGTATTGGCTACCTCACGTTAGATCGGCAAAGCCGTACCTTATCTGGCGGTGAGGTGCAGCGCATTAACCTGACCACCGCACTGGGCACGTCACTGGTCAATACGCTTTTTGTTTTGGATGAGCCCAGTATTGGTCTGCATCCGCGTGATATGGATCGCATCACCCGCGCCATGCTGCGACTGCGCGATGCAGGGAACACGCTTGTCGTTGTCGAGCACGATCCTGCCGTGATGCTGGCCGCAGATCGCGTCATCGACATGGGTCCTGGACCTGGAACGGCTGGCGGGCAGATGGTGTTTGATGGCACGCCAGAATTGCTGCGAAACGCCGAAACGCTCACGGGCGCATACCTTGCAGGCCGCAAAACAATTGGGCTAGGCTTCAAAAAGCTAGTCACAGAATCTACGCCGCGCCTTATATTGGAAGGTGCGCGTGAGCACAACCTCCAGAACATCAATGTCGATATTCCGCTCAAATGCTTAGTCACGATAACGGGCGTTAGCGGCTCAGGCAAATCGACGCTGGTGCAGGACATTCTTGCCCCTGCTCTCCTCAGACACTTTGGCAAAGCCACCGACAGTCCTGGCTTGCACGATCGTTTAATGGGCGCCGATCATTTAGAAGAAGTCGTCTTCGTCGATCAATCTCCGATTGGTAAAACCGCACGCTCCAACCCCGCCAGCTACGTGGGCGCATGGGATGCGATTCGCGAGCTCTTTGCGCAAGTACCACTTGCCAAACAACGCGGCTATACGGCGGCTAAGTTTTCGTTTAACGGCGGCGATGGGCGCTGCCCAACCTGCGGTGGCTCGGGCTTTGAGCATGTGGAAATGCAATTTTTAAGTGACGTGTATTTGCGCTGCCAAGACTGCGAGGGCAAGCGCTATCGCCCTGAGATTTTGGAGATCAAACTCACCCCCTCTCCCCAGCCCTCTCCCACAAGGGGCGAGGGTGGATACAGCGTCGCCGATATTCTCAACCTGACAGTCGCCGAAGCTTGCAAAGTTTTCGCAAACGAACGCGAAGTACTGCGCGTCTTGCAGCCCATCGTCGATGTGGGACTCGATTACGTCAAACTCGGACAGCCTGTCCCCACGCTCTCGGGCGGCGAAGCGCAGCGCCTCAAACTTGCAGGATTTCTCGCAGAAACACAGCAGAAAAAATCTGCCAGCAAACAGCTGCTTGCCACCAAGGGCAAGCTTTTTATGTTTGACGAGCCCACCACAGGACTCCACTTTGACGACATCGCCAAGCTGATGCGGGCACTGCGCAAGCTATTGGATGCAGGACACTCACTGGTCATCATCGAGCACAACTTAGATGTGATTCGTGCCTCCGATTGGCTGATCGACCTAGGGCCTGAAGGCGGTGATGCGGGCGGAGAGATTGTGGCAGTCGGCACACCCGATGACCTCAAACAGCACGCGACAAGCCATACAGGACAGGCATTGCGCGAGTATGAAGGCGCCATCGGCATTAGCGAAAAAGTAGCTGATTGGGCCGCGGCAAACAATTGGGGTCTGACCCCAAAAAGAAACCAAGCAGCGCAAGTTGCCAATAGCAGTGCAAAGGGGTCTGACCCCAATTGGCTTGACGCGACCCAATCAGCGGACAAGAATCCAAACGCCATCCAAATCAAAGGCGCCCGCGAAAACAATCTCAAAAACTTAAGCGTGAACATCCCCCACGGCCAGTTCAACGTCATCACGGGCGTGAGCGGTTCGGGCAAATCCACGCTTGCGTTTGACATCTTGTTTAACGAAGGCCAACGCCGTTATTTGGAGTCGCTGAACGCCTATGCCCGCTCCATCGTGCAGCCCGCAGGTCGCCCCGAAGTCGATGCGGTGTATGGCATTCCGCCAACGGTGGCGATTGAACAGCGCCTCTCGCGTGGTGGCCGAAAAAGTACCGTGGGCACAGCCACCGAGGTGTGGCACTTCCTGCGCCTGCTCTACGTCAAGCTAGGCGTGCAGCACTGTATCCACGACGACACGCCCGTTGCGCCGCAAACGCCAGACAGTATTGCAGCGCACATCCTGCGTGACTTCAAAGGTCAACACATTGGACTTCTTGCGCCGCTAGTCATCAACCGCAAGGGCGTGTACACCGAACTGGCCGACTGGGCTAGGCCGCGTGGTTACACGCATCTGCGAATTGACGGACAGTTTTTGCCCACGACTAACTTCCCGCGCATTGACCGCTTTAAAGAGCACACGGTGGAGTTACCTGTTGCCGATATTCATGTCAACGCCTCCAATGAAAAAGCCCTGCGAGCCGCGCTAGCTGTGGCTTTGGAGCATGGCAAAGGTGTCGTGCATGTGCTCACCCCGCTCATCGCACCTGACTTTGTAGGAAAAATTTCTGTCTTTTCCACACTCCGCGCCTGCCCCGTTTGCAGCACCTCCTACAACGAGTTAGATCCGCGCCTCTTTAGCTACAACAGCAAGCATGGTTGGTGCAAAGACTGCGTGGGCACGGGCGTGGCACTCTCCAAAGAGCAGCGCAAATTGCTAGATGACTCCGTGCGAGACGACGACAACAAGGGCCGCGAACAAAGCTTTGAAGAAGCCGCTGTTGAGGACGTGAGCGACCAAGCGTGCAGCGCCTGCTCTGGCACTCGGCTCAATTTGCTGGCACGCGCCGTTCGTTTTGAAGGCACACCCATCACCGATGTCGCGGCGCTGTCGATTGCCGATGTCCGCGCTTGGATTAAAACTTTAGAGCTCAAAGGACGCGATGCCGACATCGCCAGAGACTTGATTCCTGAAATTGAAGGCCGTCTCGCCTTCTTAGAACAAGTGGGCTTGAGCTACCTCACCTTAGACCGCGGTGCACCCACGCTATCGGGCGGCGAAGCCCAGCGGATAAGGCTTGCAGCGCAGTTAGGCAGCAATCTACAAGGCGTGTGCTACGTGCTGGACGAGCCCACCATTGGCCTGCATGCGCGCGACAACGCGATCCTCTTAGCGGCACTTAAAGACCTCAGCAGCAAAGGCAATACGCTGGTCGTGGTTGAGCACGATGCAGACACCATCCGCGCCGCCGATCACATCATCGACATTGGCCCCTCCGCTGGCAAACGCGGCGGGCGCTTGGTGGCCGAAGGCTCGGTAGCCGATGTGCAAGCGGTTGCCGAATCGCAAACGGGGCAGTATTTGGGAACGGCGCTTAAACATCCTTTCCAAGCAAGAAGAGCGGTAGCAAACAACGCCATCCGTATCAAAAACGCCAACCTCCATAACCTACAAAACGTCAACGTCGATATCCCACTAGGCAAGCTGGTCGCTATCACAGGCGTCTCGGGCTCGGGCAAATCAACGCTGGCACGCGAGGTGTTATTTCCGCAAGTCAAAGGCGATCTAGCCGCTAGCGGCCTTGAGCGCATCTTAGAAGTAGACCAAACGCCCATTGGCAAAACACCGCGCTCTTGTCCCGCAACGTACGTCGGTTTTTGGGATTTGATTCGCAAGCTATTTGCCGACACCTTAGAGGCCAAAGCGCGTGGATACCTCGCCGCCAGATTCAGTTTCAACACAGGGCCAGGACGATGTGACGGCTGCGAAGGCCAAGGCATGAAAACCATCGCCATGAGCTTTTTGCCTGACGTGAAAGTCTTGTGCGAAGTGTGCCGCGGAGCACGCTTCAATCCCGAAACACTGGCGGTGCATTGGAAGGGCAAAAGCATTGGCGACGTGCTGCAAATGGAAGTGGACGAAGCCGTGGAGTTTTTCGCCGCCATGCCATCCGTGGCGCATCCGCTGCAGCTGCTCAAAGATGTGGGACTCGGCTACCTCACGCTGGGTCAGCCCTCCCCTACGCTCTCGGGCGGCGAAGCGCAACGCTTAAAGCTAGTGACAGAACTCTCGAAAGTGCGCGACGACGTGGCTAAGCGCGGACAAAAAACACCGCTCACGCTCTACGTGCTGGACGAGCCCACGGTCGGTCTGCATATGGCGGATGTAGAAAAACTCATTCGCGTGTTGCACAGGTTAGTCAACGCAGGTCACAGCGTCGTGGTGATTGAGCACGACCTAGACGTGATCGCCGAAGCCGATTGGGTCATCGACATGGGGCCCGAAGGCGGCAAAGAGGGCGGCAAGGTCGTGTGCGCGGGTACGCCCGAGGCGGTGGTGAAGAGTGGCTCGCATACGGGGCGGGCGTTGAAGGCGTTGTTGCAAAAATAAGTACCTTATAAGGTACAATAAATCATGGCAACTATGATTCCACTCGCAGTTAGTTTTTATGCCTCAAATGCTGGCAACGAACCTGTACGCGAATGGTTAAAGGGTTTGAGCAAGGCCGACAAGCAAGCGATTGGTGACGATATTGCTTACGTGCAATACAAATGGCCAATTGGTAAGCCGCGTGTTGATCATCTGCGGGGCAGCATTTGGGAAATCCGCACAAAGCTAGAAAACCGAATCGCGAGAGTTTTATTTGCTGTTGAAAATGGGTATCTATTTTTGCTTCACGGATTTATCAAAAAGACTCAGCGCACTGACCCAGCAGACATTGAACTAGCGACTAAACGATGGAAGGATATTCAACATGAACAAAGTTAATAAACATATCGGCAGCAGCTTCGACTCTTTCTTAAAAGAAGAAGGAATCCTCGAAGAGACACATGCGCGCGCTCTCAAACGTGCGTTGGCAGAACAACTCCAAGACAGCATGGCGACTAGTAAGCTGACGAAAGTCAGCATGGCTGAACGTATGGCAACAAGCCGTTCGCAGCTTGATCGTGTACTTGATCCTGCCAATCTATCGATTCAACTTGATACTTTGATGAAGGCCGCATCAGCCGTCGGGAAGACAGTGGAAATAAGACTGCGCCGAATGCGCACACAGCCGCAAGCCGTGTTGGCTTGAATAGTTACGCCACCAACCACTTCTCCGTCAACCTCACCCAATAACTCACGCCAAGCGGAATGACTTCATCGTTGAAGTCGTAACTGGGGTTGTGCAACATACACGGACCTGCGCCGTGCCCCATAGCACGGTGCTCGCCTTCGCCATTGGCGATAAAGACATACGCGCCAGGCTTGGCTTGCAACATGTAGGAGAAGTCTTCTGCGCCCATGGTGGGTTCTTGCGGCAGCACCGCCTCTGCGCCCACCATCTCTTCCATGACAGCACGGCAAAAATCGGCCTCGGGCTGCGAGTTGATCGTGGGTGGGTAGTTGCGGTCAAACTCAAACTCGCACGTGGCGCCATACGCCGCCGCGGTGTTGCTGGCGACCTCGCGCATTCTTTTTTCAATCATGTCCAGCACATCCAGCGTGAAGGTGCGCACTGTGCCTTGCAGCTCGCAGCTATCGGGGATGACGTTGGTGGCGCTGCCTGCATGAATCATGGTGACGCTAATCACGCCTGGATCGATAGGCTTTTTATTGCGCGAAATAATAGTTTGAAACGCGGTCACCATTGCTGCCGCCACGGGCACGGGGTCGATGCTCTCGTAGGGCAGCGCGGCGTGTGAGCCTTTGCCTTTGATGGTGATTTTGAATTCGTTGGATGACGCCATCACAGGACCTGGGCTCACCGCAAACGTGCCCACCTTGCCACCTGGCCAGTTGTGCATGCCGAACACGGCCTCGACAGGGAATTTGGTAAAGAGACCATCGTTAATCATTTCGCGTGCACCGCCGCCGCCCTCTTCGGCAGGTTGGAAGATGACGTAAACCGTGCCATCAAAGTCGCGAGTTTTAGCAAGATGCTGCGCAGCGCCCAGCAGCATGGCCGTGTGGCCATCGTGGCCGCACGCGTGCATCTTGCCTGCGTTTTTGGAGGCGTGCGCGAAAGTGTTGAACTCTTGCATTGGGAGCGCATCCATATCGGCGCGT
>JANPAY010000232.1:0-6311 GCA_031430155.1 Comamonadaceae bacterium | reverse complement strand
TGTTGACCAGGTCTTGGATAAGTCAGCAAACATTTGCCCGATTTGCTCGTCGCTACCGACATCACAATCAAAGATCAGCTTTGAGTCAAAATCTGCTGCAAACTCGGTGATGCGCTCTTTGAAGCGTTCGCCCACATAGCTGAACGCGAGTTCTGCGCCTTGTGCATGGCAAGCTTTGGCAATGCCGTAGGCGATAGAGCGGTTGGAGAGCACGCCCGTAATGAGTAATTTTTTGCCTGTAAGAAAGCCAGTGTTGCCCATGATGAACCTATTTGAAAAAGTAAAAAAGCGATTCTCGCATGACCTAGCCGACCTACAGAGGAGCTGGCAGTGGTCGTATCTGCCGCCCATGATGATTTATTTTGCAGCGGGTATTGAAGGATTTTCCGGTATTGCGGGCACGTTTTTTGTGAAGGAGCAACTCGATCTATCAGCTGAGTTTTTGGCAAGTCTTGCCTTTTGGTCTGCCATGCCTTATGTCATCAAAATGCCATTGGGTCACTTGGTCGATTTACTGTGGCGTCGCAAGAGTTGGATGGTTTATTTGGGGGCTGCGCTGATGGCCTTGAGCTTTCTCATCTCTATGGGCTTGATTGGCAATTTGTCTGCTATGAATACTTTTGCGAAGACGCAAACTTGGTTTGTTATTGCCACGTTACTTCTACCGATGGGTTTTGTACTGCAAGATGTGGTGGCAGATGCGATGACGGTGGAAGCTGTCCCCAGTAGTGACGCTAACGGCCAGCCTTTGCCCGCCAAGACCTTGCACGCTAGGCACATCGCCATGCAAACACTGGGGCGGTTAGCCATGATGAGCGGTGCGCTCTTGACGGCTGTGTTTAATATCTGGTTGTTCGCGGGTGTCGAATTGCTCTCGCGAGCAGAAAAATTACAGGTGTATTTGCGCGTCTATCAAGGTTCGCTGGCGATTCCGATCCTCTCGTTGCTAGGTATTTGGCTATGGCATTGGATGCAGGCAAGAGCACAGACAGTAGAGCGCAGGGATGCATCAGTGACTAAACCTAACTTCCCTCTGCTTGTGGGTAGTGTTATCTTTATTGCGTTTACGATAGGCATGGGTTTGCTGCCGTGGCGTTTTGGACAAGAGACCGTATTCATAGGCTCCTTGGCGATTTTGATATATTTGATACGGCAAATGACGCATGATTTGCCGCAAGAAATCAAACAAACTTTATGGGCAACCGCGATCATCATTTTTATGTTCAGAAGCATCCCTAGCCCAGGCGAAGGCGTGACTTGGTGGACGATTGATGTACTAGGCTTTGATCAGCAAGTCCAAGCTATTTTTTCCTTTATCAATTACGTATTCGCATTGGTGGGCTTGTTGCTCTTGAGCGGATGGGTCGTGAATCAATCGGTCGCATCTACCGTCGTATGGCTCAGCATTGCACAGTTTGTGATTGCACTGCCTAATATCGGCATGAGCCTCGGCTTACATGAATGGACAGCGAGCATGACGGGTGGTGTGGTCGATGCGCAGTTTATTGGGCTTGCTGACACGGCATTGGAGTCGCCGTTGGCGCAAGTTGCCATGATTCCGATGTTGGCATGGATTGCGCAAACGGCCCCCCCCAATCTTAAAGCCACGTACTTTGCGGTGATGGCTTCGTTTACCAATCTTGCGCTATCTGCCGCGTCGCTTGGGACGAAGTACTTGAATCAAATTTTTGTGCTTGCCAGAGAGGTGCGTGACCCTTTGACGCAACAAGTAACGGCGACTTCCAATTACGCTGATCTCACTCAAATGCTGCTCTGGGCGGCATGTTTAGGTTTGGTCATACCGCTCGCAACGGTTGCTGCCGTGCGGTTATCGGGTTTGCGTAGCGTATAATCTCTGCCATCAACCAATAAGGCAAGCAGGGCGGATACCAACCGCCCTTTTTTTCGTTCATTTTTTATGCAAACCATCATCGAGCAAACCGTTAAAGGACTGGGCCTAGACCTCGTCGAAATCACGCGCTCTGCTGGCGGTTTGCTTCGGGTCACGATTGAATTACCGCATGCCGCGGGCGATGCTGAGCAGTACGTGCAAGTCGAAGATTGCGAGCGCGTCACAAGGCAACTCCAGTATGTGCTGGAAGTCGAAGGTGTGGATTATTCAAGGCTAGAAGTGTCCAGTCCTGGGATTGATCGCTTGCTTAGGCACGAAATTGATTTGGCACGGTTTGTGGGCGAGGTAATTGATGTCACGCTAAAGATGCCGATTGGGCAAGCTGGGCAGGTGTCTGAACAAGGGATTACGGCGAGCCGCAGGAAGTTTCGCGGCACGCTTGAGAAAACGGAACTGAGCGCTGGCGCGAATCAACAGGCTCGGTGGCAAATTGTCTGGCGGGATGAGCCAAAGCCACTCAAACCAGGCGCCAAAGTGAGCCAGAAAAAAATTGATGCCGCAGCGCAAAACGCGTTGGGGTTTGAGTGGGATGAAATTCGTGAAGCGCGTCTCGCGCCGATTGTTAATTTCAAAGGCCGTGGTCAGTGAACGTCATCGTATTATTTTTTAAGTAGAGAGGTCATCATGGAAGCAGTTGTAAAAAAACCTGTGAAGCGTGTGTCGAAGAAAAAAGCAGCTGAAATTGCAGAGGCCGCGAAGCCGACGCACAACCGCGAAATGCTGATGCTGGTCGATGCGATTTCTCGCGAAAAAAATGTCGAAGCTGACATTGTGTACGGTGCTGTTGAGGCAGCTTTAGCGCAAGCGACAGCGAAGTTCTACGAAGGCGAAGTCGATATTCGCGTGCAAATCGACCGCGATACTGGCAACTATGACACCTTCCGCCGCTGGCTGGTGGTGCCTGATAGCGCTGGTTTGCAAAACCCTGACGCTGAAGAGCTGTTATCCGAAGCGCAAGAACAGTTAGCGGACTTAGAAGAAGGCGACTACATCGAGAAGCCGATCGAGTCTTTGCCGATTGGCCGTATTGGTGCGATGACTGCCAAGCAAGTCATTTTGCAAAAAATCCGTGATGCTGAGCGCGAAATGGTGCTGGCAGACTTTATGGCTCGTGGTGAGAAGATTTTGGTCGGTACCGTCAAGCGTCTAGATAAGGGCGACATCATTGTGGAGAGCGGACGTGTCGAAGGACGTTTGCGCCGCAACGATTTGATTCCAAAAGAAAACTTGCGCTCGGGTGACCGCGTTCGCGCCATGATTATGAAGGTCGACACCACCTTACGTGGCGCTCAAATTTTGCTATCACGCACCAGTCCTGAGTTCATGATGGAGCTCTTTAAGAACGAAGTGCCTGAAATTGAACAAGGCTTGTTAGAGATTAAATCTTGTGCGCGTGATCCAGGCTCTCGTGCCAAGATTGCTGTGCATACCGATGACAAACGCATTGACCCTATTGGGACGTGCGTCGGCGTGCGCGGTAGCCGTGTGACTGCAGTGACAACCGAGCTAGCAGGCGAGCGCGTGGACATTGTTTTGTGGAGCGAAGATCCTGCGCAGTTTGTGATTGGTGCGCTAGCACCTGCCAATGTGTCATCGATTGTGGTGGACGAAGAGCGTCACGCGATGGATGTGGTGGTGGATGAAGAAAACTTGGCAATCGCCATTGGTCGCGGTGGTCAAAACGTGCGCTTGGCAGCAGAGCTCACAGGCTGGCGTATCAATATCATGGACGCAGCGGAATCGGCACAAAAACAAGCCGACGAGTTATCTGTGACGCGCAAGCTATTCATGGAGAAACTCGACGTTGACCAAGAAGTCGCGGACATTTTGATTGCCGAAGGCTTCAACACCTTGGAAGAAGTGGCCTATGTACCGATCCAAGAGATGCTCGAGATTGAAAGCTTCGACGAAGACACCGTGACTGAGCTGCGTACGCGTGCTAAAGATGCGCTCTTGACGTTAGAGATTGCTAACGAAGAAGGTATTGAAGAGGCGTCGCAAGATCTGCTCGATTTAGACGGTATGACGCCAGCCTTGGTGGGTAAGTTGTCTGAAGGCAATATTCATAGCCGTGACGATTTAGCTGACCTAGCCGTGGATGAGTTGCAAGAATTGACTGGACTCGATGAAGATGCCGCGAAGGCATTGATTATTAAAGCACGCGCACATTGGTTCGCGGCTCAAACATGATGGAGACCCAGAAACTATGTCCACGACTACAGTCGCCGAGTTCGCAACAGAGCTCAAAAAAACAACCGATATCCTGCTTGAGCAACTGAGCAGTGCGGGGGTTAGCAAATCTAGCAGCAGTGATGTGCTGACGGATGCTGATAAACAAAAATTGCTAGGATTTTTGCAGTCCAGCCATGGTACAGCCACGGGTGAGCGTAAAAAAATCTCACTTGTAAAGAAGTCGACCAGCGAAATTAAGCAGGCTGATAGCTCGGGCAAGGCGCGTACCATTCAGGTCGAAGTTCGTAAAAAACGCACCTTTATCCAACGTGATGATGCAGATGCAGCACCCGCTTTGCAGTCTGCGGCCCCAGTCGCCCCTGCCGCGCATGTGCTTGACGATGCTGAGCTCGCTAAGCGTGAGCAAGAAGCGATGCGTCAGGCAGAACTGCTTCGTCGCCAAGAGGAAGAGTTGGCTGAGCGCAGGCGTGAGCGCGAAGCCAAAGAAGTCGCCAGAGCGGCACAAGCTGCGGCCGAGACTGCGCTGGCAGAAAAGCCTGCTGATGCTGTGCAGAGTGCCGTTGAAGTGAAGGCGGAAACGCCTAAGAAAAGAACGATTGGCAAAATTATCCCAGAGCAAGCCCCGGCTAAACCTGTGCCAGCACCCGTTGCAGCGGCGGCAATTGCCCCTGCGGTTGCTGCTGTACCTGCGGGGCCAACGCCAGCTGAATTAGCTGCGCAGCAGGAAACAGATGATGCTGCGAAAGCGGTTGATTTGAAAGATCGTCGCCAAAAGGCGATGGATGAAGCCAATGCGATTCGTGCCATGATGAGCGCCCCAAGTCGGGGCGTGATGGTGGCGAAAAAGCCAGAGCCAGTCAAGAAGCCTGAAGTCGCCAAGGGAACACTGCATAAGCCTGCTGTTGGAACTGGGGTCAAGCCTAAAGTAGGCGAAAAACCAGCCACGACGACGGACGCCAAAGGTGGCAAGAAAGAAGTTAAATCTGAAAAGTTGTCATCTACTTGGACGGACGAACAAAAGAAAAAAGCAGCGCTCAAAACTCGCGGTGATAGCTCGGGCGGTGTGGGACGTGGCTCTTGGCGTGGTGGTCCGCGTGGTAAGCGCAAGGGCGATGATCGCGAAGAGCGCGTGGAGCAAGAGCCAGTAGAGGCGCGCGTGATTGAAGTGCATGTGCCCGAAACCATTACCGTTGCCGACCTCGCACACAAGATGGCGGTGAAGGCGTCGGAAGTCATTAAGCACTTGATGAAGCTTGGCCAAATGGTCACGATCAATCAACCGCTCGATCAAGATACCGCAATGATCGTTGTTGAAGAAATGGGACACAAAGCGGTCGTGGCTGCGCTGGATGATCCAGAAGCGTTTACCGAAGAAGAAGTGCTCGCATCTTCGTCCGAGATGTTGCCGCGTGCGCCTGTGGTAACCGTCATGGGTCACGTTGACCACGGTAAGACATCGCTGCTTGACTACATCCGCACGGCTAAAGTCGCAGCGGGCGAGGCGGGTGGTATTACGCAGCACATTGGAGCCTATCACGTTAACACGCCGCGCGGCATGATTACGTTTTTAGACACGCCTGGTCACGAAGCCTTTACGGCTATGCGTGCACGTGGCGCGAAAGCCACCGATATCGTGATTTTGGTGGTGGCAGCTGATGACGGTGTCATGCCGCAGACCAAAGAGGCCATCAAGCATGCTAAAGCTGCAGGTGTCCCGATTGTGGTGGCGATTAATAAAATCGACAAACCGGGTGCTAGCCCTGATCGCGTACAAAATGAACTGATTGCCGAAGAGGTAGTGCCAGAAGCGTTTGGCGGTGATTCGCCGTTTATGCAAGTCTCGGCTCGTACGGGTCAAGGCATCGACGAGCTCTTAGAGCAAGTACTGTTGCAAGCTGAGATTTTGGAGCTTCGTGCCCCAGTTGAAGCGATGGCTAAAGGCTTGATCGTTGAGGCACGCTTGGACAAAGGTCGTGGCCCTGTGGCGACGGTTCTTATTCAGTCGGGCACATTGAAGGCGGGTGATGTGGTGCTGGCAGGTTCTTGCATGGGACGCGTACGTGCCATGTTGGACGAAAATGGCAAATCCATCAAATCTGCTGGACCTTCAATTCCTGTAGAAATTCAAGGTTTGACCGATGTTGCCATGGCTGGAGACGATTTCATGGTGATGGCTGATGAGCGACGTGCCCGTGAAATTGCCAAC
>JANPAY010000231.1:0-3683 GCA_031430155.1 Comamonadaceae bacterium | reverse complement strand
CGATCATGGTGATGGGTTTGCTAGGCCAATCCGTCTGCGCAAATGTCACTTGTGATAGCAAACACAGCAACGTTAAAAAAGAATAAACAGTTTTCATACAACACATTGTCATGATTGCGACCTCGCGGCACGCCGGCACTGTCACGAGTCATACACTAGCCAGCATGAAAATCGCCGCCTACACCTACCAAAATCAAAACTTAGTTGGCCTCGTCTCTTCGGACGGCACCTCTATCGAGGCTTACGCTTTCGTCCCTGAACAAGCCGAACGCGGATTACTTGCCGTTATTGATTGTCAGCAGGCTGGGAAGCGATTGCCAGCAAGGCTTGCAGCAGTGCCAATGTCGCAAGTTACGCTCCGTGCCCCTGTTCCACTCCCGCGTCGCAACATTTTTTGCGTGGGCAAAAACTATTTCGAACACGCTATCGAGTTTGGCTCTAGTGGTTTCGATTCCAGCTCAGCCAAAGTGGGAGACGAAATCCCTAAAGATCCGATCATCTTTACCAAAGTGCCCGAAAGCGTGATTGCGACAGGCGAGGCGATTCAAATTCCGTATGGCGTGAGTGAAGCGATTGATTACGAAGCCGAACTTACCGTCATCATCGGTAAGGGTGGCAAGGGCATTAGCGAGGCGGATGCGATGAGCCACATCTGGGGCTACACCATAGTCAACGACGTGACGGCACGCGACTGGCAGCAGCGCCACAAGCAGTGGCACCTTGGCAAGAGCTTCGATACGTTTTGCCCCATGGGCCCGATTGCCGTCTCGGGTGGCACTGGGCAGGATGAGTGCAATGGCGAAGATACGCAAATGCGCTTGTGGGTGAATGGCGAACTGCGTCAAAACGTCGGCACAAAAAGCCTCATCTTTAATATCCCAAAGTTGATTAGTGTGATTAGCCAAGGCATCACGCTCTATCCGGGTGACCTCATTGCCACGGGTACGCCCGTGGGTGTGGGCCTCGGGTTTAAGCCGCCTAAATATCTCAAAGCTGGCGACGTGGTGCGGATTGAGATTGACGGAATTGGAATGCTGGAAAATACGCTGATCTAAGTGAACCCCTCCAGCACATGCCAATATTTCTAAAAACACTCCAAACAAAACCACAATTTAGTTTCGCTCTCATCGCCATCGTCTGCGCCGCCATGCTGGTCTTTGGGCTGTATTTGCAGCACGTGGTCGGGCTAGAGCCTTGTCCCATGTGCATCGTGCAACGCTACGCCTTGATTGGTGTGGCGGTGATGTCGGTGATCGCAGCACTGTGCAAACCTCGGTGGGCGCTTTTCTTTTTTGGATTTTTGACCACAGCGTTTGCCCTGTTTGGTGCTTTTGTCGCGGCGCGGCAAAGCTGGTTGCAGTGGTATCCACCCGAGATGTTTACCTGCGGGCGCGACTTTTACGGCATCATTGAAAACACGCCGATGCGCCGAGCCATTCCGATGATTTTTAAAGGTAGCGGCGATTGCACAAAAATTGACTGGACGTTCCTTGGCGGCTCGATTGCCAATTGGTCGTTTATCTGTTTTGTGGCGCTGGCGGTGCTGGCTATGTATGGCATTTTGAAAGCCTCCCAAACACGCAAAGCATGAAGCCATGAAAGGCATTCTGCGTGAGGTTTTTGGCTACGACGCTTTCCGTGGGCCGCAAGAAGCGATCGTGTCGCATGTGATTGCGGGCGGTGATGCGCTGGTACTGATGCCCACAGGCGGCGGAAAATCACTTTGTTTTCAAATTCCTGCCATTGCGAGAAGCCAAGCAGGGCATGGCGTAGCGGTGGTTGTCTCGCCGCTCATTGCACTGATGCACGACCAAGTTGGGGCGCTGCACGAGGCGGGCGTGGCAGCTGAATTTTTAAACTCAAGTCAATCGTTTGAAGAGGCGGCTGAGATTGAGCAGCGGCTCTTGCGTGGTGAGATTACGCTGCTCTACGCCGCGCCTGAGCGCGTCACGTCGCCACGATTTTTGGCCTTGATGGATTCGCTGCACGCAAGAGGAAAACTAAGCCTCTTTGCCATTGACGAAGCGCATTGCGTCAGTCAGTGGGGACATGATTTCCGACCTGAATATCAATTGCTATCCGTCTTGCACGAGCGCTACGCTAGCGTGCCGCGCATGGCGCTCACGGCGACGGCAGACGCCCTGACTCGTGCGGACATCGTGCAGGGCTTGCAATTAGAGAATGCAACGCAGTTTGTCAGTAGCTTTGACAGGCCGAACATTCATTACAAAATTGTCGAAAAGAAGGATGCCACGTCGCAGCTTTTGCGCTTCATTTCGGACGAACACGCGGATGACAGTGGCATCGTTTATTGCCAATCACGACGTCGCGTGGAAGAAGTGGCCGAGCAATTGAATCGCGAGGGTATCCGCGCCATGCCATACCACGCGGGGCTTGCAGCCGATATTCGTCTTAGCAATCAAAATAAATTTTTGCGTAGTAGCGACGCTGATAGTGAGGGAGGCGGCTGGGTCATGGTGGCGACGATTGCTTTTGGCATGGGGATCGACAAGCCTGATGTGCGCTTTGTGGCGCATCTGGATATGCCCAAAAACATCGAAGGCTATTACCAAGAAACGGGCAGGGCGGGGCGTGATGGTCTTGCGTCGAATGCGTGGATGGCTTATGGACTGCAAGATGTGGTGAACCAGCGCCGCATGATTGATGAGAGCCCTGCCAGCGATGAGTTCAAGCGCATCATGCGCGGCAAACTGGATGCGCTACTAGGCCTTGCAGAAGCAACCGATTGCCGCCGCGTGCGGCTCTTGTCCTACTTTGATGAAGACTACAAACCTGATGGACAGATTCGGCTGACTTGTGGCTCGTGCGACAACTGCATGGTACCGCCCGATATTTGGGATGGCACGGAAGTGGCACGCAAACTTTTGTCCACTATCTACCGCGTGGAGCAGCAAAGCAACTTGCACTTTGGCGCAGGACATTTGATGGACATTGTGCGCGGTAAAGCGACGGATAAAACAGCGCAACATGGACATGAGCGCATCAGCACGTTTGGACTGTGCTCGGACATTTCAGAGTTGCAATTGCGTGCTGTGCTGCGCCAATTGATTGCCATCGACGCGCTGCGCGTGGATGCGGAGAGCTTCAATACGCTGCATCTGACCGAAGGTTCGCGGGCGGTGTTGAAGGGCGAAGTGCCTGTGCTGCTTCGGCAATCTATCAAGCAGGTACGTGCCAAAAAGTCATCAAGCGCTAAGTCAAGTGGGGCAAAGCTTGCGAAGGATGATGCTTCGCAAAGTCCAATGGATGTGGCTTCTCAAGCACGCTTTGCCGCACTCAAAGCTTGGCGTGCCGAAGTGGCTGCGCATCACAACTTGCCTGCGTTTGTCATTTTTCACGATAGCACACTGCGGTCGATTGCGCTGCTTAATCCAACCAGCACCGATCAATTGTCCAGCGTGAGCGGCATTGGCGCGAAGAAGCTAGAGGCTTACGGCGAAGAGGTGTTAGCTGCGATCAAACGTAGCCTGCCATAGGGTGATGATCGCGGCTCGTTCGGCTTTGAGAGCGTCATCAGGTAGCCATGCTTTTTGTTCTTGCAATCTTGCCGCGTGCTGTTTGTCGCGCAGCAACTGGTAGGCATCGGCCGCACGCACTATTAAGGTAGTATTGAAAAATTGCTGTTTCACGGTTAACCAATCAACTGGTTTATCAAAACTTTT
>JANPAY010000230.1:0-3681 GCA_031430155.1 Comamonadaceae bacterium | reverse complement strand
TTTTTTTAGCAAAAAAATCTTCGCCCCCGACTGCAACCTTCGCGCGGATGCCGTGCATCTCTCCACAGACACATGAAAACTACTCAGCTACTCGCTTCACTGCTCATCACCATCGCACCGCGCTCGGGTGCAAACAGATCGCGCAAAACGGCACGCCCTGACATCACCGCAGCGCCTACGCCCACGCCTTGCAAGGCACGCAGCGCAATCAGCCACGTGATGCTGCTGGCAAAAGCGGTTGCAAGACCACTCAAAGTAAATAGCGCTACGCCCCAAAGCAGCACGGGCTTGCGACCAAAGCGGTCACTGAGTGGCCCGAGAAACAGCTGCGAGGAACCAAACGCCAGCATCATGGCGGACAAGGTGAGCTGTGTTTGCCCAATCGTGGCAGATAAATTGGCCTGCATACTCGGCAGCGCGGATAAATACAAATCGGTCGCAATTGCTTGAATGCCAAGCAGCATCGCGAGGAGTACGGTGATAAATTTTTGTGACATGTAGGCTTTAAAAATCAGCGCCCACGCATGAATAAGTTATCCAACTCTTTAATTGAAATTTGCCGCCAAGTTGGGCGACCGTGATTGCATTGGTCGGAGCGCTCGGTGACTTCCATTTGTCGCAGCAATGCATTCATTTCGTCTAAATTCAGTTTGCGGTTCGCACGCACGGCACCGTGGCAAGCCATGCTGGATAAGAGTTCGTTACGCGCTTCCTCGACGAGTGCTTCAGCCGATTCAGCGTTGTCAAACTCGGCAAGGTTAGCAAGCACGGTACGCGCGAGCGCCACGGCATCGCCATTAAAAAGAGAAGCTGGCACAGCCCGCACGGCAAGCGTCTTGGGAGAGAAGGCGCTGACCTCTAGGCCAAGCTGAGCAAGGGTTGCAGCATGGGTCTCGGCGCTTGCCACTTCCTCTGGCGTGGCGGCAAATGTGGCGGGCACGAGCAGCGGCTGTGATGCGATGCGCTGCTCAGATTGATTGGCGAGTTGATTTTTGAGCGACTCGTACACGATGCGTTCGTGCGCGGCGTGCATGTCCACAATGACGAGGCCTTGCGCGTTTTCGGCGAGTACATAAATGCCTTGGAGCTGTGCAATTGCGCGGCCTAGCATCCAGTCGTTTGATGCCTCGGGATGCGTATCTAATTGTAGCGATGAGGGTTGCACCGACGATGGTTGCCACAGCGCCGCAGCTTCGTTGATTTGTAATCGTGGTTGATACTGTGGTTGATAACTATTTTGAAAGCTGCCCTGTAAGCCATATCCAGATTGGCCTGTAGGCATGGCTATCTGGGAAGCCACATCTGATGTGGCCTCTAGGGCATCTAAATTTGAACTTCCACTTCTGGGTGCGGCCAGCACGTTTTGCACCGCGTGGTACGCGGCGCTATGCACATCGCGGCTATCGCGGAAGCGCACTTCGATCTTGGTGGGATGCACATTCACATCGACTCGCGCAGGATCCATCGTCACAAACAGCACATACACGGGCTGACGCGCGCCGTGCAGCACATCGGAAAAAGCTTGGCGAACGGCGTGCTGAATCACCTTGTCGCGCACATAACGGCCGTTGACGTAGCAATATTGCTGATCTGCTCTGGCCCTTGCTACGTCTGGCGTGCCGACAAATCCTGTGATGCCAGCAGTGCCAACGGTGTGATCGAGCGCGAGGCATTTGCTGCCTAACTCATCACCCAGAATTTGTGCGATCCTCTCCAAGGGATTGGCAGTGGCAAGCCACTGGTCGTGCAGCTTGCCATCCGACCAAATCGCAAACGATACATCGGGACGCGAGAGCGCATGACGACGCGCCGACTCGACGCAGTGCGCGAGTTCCGTCGCATCAGTTTTCAAAAATTTACGACGAGCAGGCGTACTAAAAAACAGTTCGCGCACTTCAATCGTAGTGCCCACACTCCGCGCTGCGGGGGATATCTCCCCCGTGCGCGCATCAATGCGCCAAGCGTGCTGTTGGTCTGCCGTTTGGCTGATGATGGACATATCGGAAACGCTAGACACGGCGGCCAAAGCCTCGCCGCGAAAGCCCATCGTGTTCAAAGATTCGAGATCGGTGAGCGAGGCAATCTTGCTAGTCGCATGACGCTTGAGCGCCAGCGTGAGCTGCGAGCGAGGAATGCCCGAACCGTTGTCCTCAACCACAATGCTGCGCACACCGCCTGCCAGCAAGCGAAGCGTGATTTGCGTTGCGCCCGCATCGAGTGCATTGTCAATCAACTCGCGCACCACGGAAGCAGGGCGTTCGACCACTTCGCCAGCCGCAATTTGGCTAATCAGCTCATCAGGTAGTTCTTTAATTTCGCGTACTTCGGACATGCACCTATTGTCGCACCCGTGCGACATCCACATAGCTGCACCCCATACAATCACACCATGTCTGGAAACACTTTTGGCAATTTATTTGCCGTTACCAATTTTGGCGAGTCACACGGTCCTGCTATTGGCTGTGTGATTGATGGCTGCCCGCCTGGAATGTTGCTTTCCGAGGCCGACATTCAAGGCGATTTAGATCGTCGCCGTCCTGGCACAAGCCGCCACGTCACGCAGCGTGCCGAGCCCGACTTGGTTCAAATTTTGTCGGGCGTGTACGAGGGTAAAACCACGGGTACACCGATTGCGCTACTCATTCAGAACACCGATCAGCGCAGCAAGGATTACTCGAACATCTTGCAAAGCTTTCGGCCTGGTCACGCGGACTTCACCTATTTCAATAAGTACGGCATTCGCGATCCACGCGGTGGTGGGCGTTCGTCTGCTCGGCTGACGGCGCCAATGGTGGCGGCAGGCGCTGTTGCTAAGAAATGGCTCTTTGAAAAGTACGGCACCACGTTTAAAGGCTGCATGACGCAAATTGGCGAGATGCCCATTGCGTTTGAATCGTGGGAGCATGTGCCTGCTAACCCTTTCTACGCGCCGATTGCGGACGTGTCTGCCTTGGAAGCCTTGATGGACGGGCTTCGCAAAGCAGGGGACTCGTGCGGTGCGCGTTTGCGTGTCGTGGCGAGCAACATGCCTGTTGGTCTAGGTCAGCCGCTATTCGATAAGTTAGATGCCGACATTGCGTATGCCATGATGGGCGTGAATGCGGTGAAGGGCGTGGAGATTGGCGCGGGCTTTGGCGCAGTGTCTCAGCGCGGCACGACGCATGGCGACGAGATCGAGATGCTTGACGGGAAAGTGCACTTCAAAACTAATAACGCAGGCGGCGTTTTGGGTGGCATCAGCACTGGGCAAGATTTGGAAGTGAGTGTGGCGATTAAGCCGACTAGCTCCATCTTGTCACCTAAGCAATCCATTGATACCGCTGGCAATGCGGTGGAAGTTGTGACCAAGGGCAGGCACGACCCGTGCGTGGGCATCCGAGCCACGCCAATTTTGGAAGCCATGCTAGCGCTTGTTGTGATGGAGCATGCGCTGCAACACAGAGCCCAATGCGGTGAAACCGCTTAATGGGAGTTTGTTTGGGCGGCTTGTGTGGATAGACGTCATTTCCTCCCATTCGCTGTCATGTCGGCAGCGTATTACGGCCACATCGGATTTTTTAATCCGTACTTGCCGCTGTGGCTTAAAGACCTTGGGCTACCGATATTGACCATCAGCATCTTGACGTCGATTCAAGCTTGGACGCGGCTTTTTGCACCTTACGCGTGGGGTTGGCTGGCGGA
>JANPAY010000229.1:0-2944 GCA_031430155.1 Comamonadaceae bacterium | reverse complement strand
CTACAAAGCCAGGCACCATGCTGTTTTTGACGGATCCGACCGATCTTGACTTAGTGAGCAAAGCGCTGCCCGAGAACGGCTACCACGTGATCTCAGCTAAGCTAGGTTACAAGCCTAAAAATCCTGTTGACCCTGCCAATTTGAGTGCCGAACAGTTGGAAGAAGTGGAATCATTCTTAGCTGCCATTGACGGCAACGACGATGTACAAAACGTCTATGTCAGCTTAGGCGGCTAATCAGCTGTTCACTCACCGCTTGCAGATGATCGACGCTAACTAGCTCAGGCGCAATCTCATGCAGAGGCACGAGTACAAAGGCTCTGCTCCACATGCGCGGATGCGGCACGGTAAGCGTAGCACTCTCAATTCGTGCGTCGCCATAGAGTAGAACATCTAAATCAAGTGTACGTGGTGCGTTATGCAGATGTGCTCTATCCTGCGGTAAGGCACGCCCTGCTTGGTACTCCAATTGTTGCAACTCGGCGAGCAGCTCGTATGCGTTCAGCCCAGTTTCTATTTTGATAACGGCGTTGACGTAATCGTCACCAGATGCATCCACAGGTTTGCTTTTGTATAGACTGGAAGCCATGACTGCTGTGGTCTGCGGGATACCCCTCACGGCAAGCCTTGCTGCACGTGCCCTGCTGGCAGGGTTGTCTAAATTGGAGCCGATGGCGATATAAGCAACGACCACCCCCGCCCCCTAGCCCTCTCCCGCGAGGGGCGAGGGGACTGCGTTGCCTACCCCTTTTGGTTTGCGTTTACGCCGTGGCTTCGTGCTCTTAGCGCTTGCTTCACCCGCTGCTTTAGGCTGCAATCTCGCTTGCTCAATCAGCGCCATACGGCCTGCGTGATCGGCATCTTGGAAGTCTTGCCACCATGCGGCTAGCTCTGCTAATTCGGCTGCGTTGGTCTCGCCAAATTCAGCACCGCATTCGCCGCGTAGCCTCAGAAAGTCAAAGCCTGCTCTAAAACGCAAGTGATCGACTAGCGTGTGCGGCGAACTGCCCACGCGCTTTTCAAATCTTGGCTGCATCATCCAAATTTCACGCATATCAGCACCCAGTTTGCCGCGCCCCGACACATCACCAATGCGCTCTTCAAAGACCGCGTCCACACTCTCTGCCAATGCAGGGAAGGTAGGGATTTTGTTGAACGGCTTTTTGCCTTCACGCCTTGCCGTCCATCCATCAATCACGTCTTGCCACAGCACGCAGGCTAGCAAATAGCTGGGCGCTACGGGCTTGCCAGCCTTCACGCGCTCGTCGGTATCGCTGAGCATGCCTTTGACCATGGGGCTATCTGAGCGCTCCACAATCACGTCTAACAGCGGATAAATGCCGCGCTCTAGTCCCAATTCTTTCAGCGTTTGAATACTGGCGAGCGAATGCCCTGTTTGCACCAATTTCAGCATCTCGTCAAACATGCGCGAGGGCGGTACATCCTCCAGCAATTTTTTGAGCTTTTTAATTGGCTCTAGCGTTTTAGGCTCTAACTTGAATCCTAGCTTGGCAAGCTTGGCAGAAAACCGCACAGCACGGATGATGCGCACAGGGTCTTCGCGGTAGCGAGCGGCTGGCTCGCCAATCATGCGGATCACGCGGCGTTTAGCGTCATCCATACCGCCGTGATAGTCCACCAACACTTCGGAGCTGGGGTCGTAATACATAGCATTCACAGTGAAATCGCGCCTTGCCGCATCGCTGGCAATATCGCCCCACACGTTGTCTCGCAGCACGCGTCCGCTGCTGTCTACGGCGTGGGTCAGGCCTTCTAACTTGCTTTTACTTTTCTCGTTGCCTTTGACTTTTGTGGCATCAGCCACGTCTACATTGGCGCGGAAGGTGGAGACTTCAAACACTTCAGCATCACGTCCTCCACCAAAAATAACGTGGACAATGCGAAAGCGCCTACCGATGATGAAGGCACGTCTAAAGAGTCGCTTGACTTCTTCGGGCGTAGCGCTGGTAGCAATATCAAAGTCTTTGGGATGAAGCCCCAACAGCAAATCGATCACCGCGCCGCCCACAATGTAAGTCTCAAAACCCGCATCCTGCAAAGTCTCTACGGTTTCAATGGCACGTGGGTCAATCAAATCGCGGTCGATACCATGCGTTTTAACAGGCACTTCGACGCGCTTGGTGGCCTGCGAAGTCTTGCCGCTGACAGCTTTGCTGCTGCCCTTCACAATTTGAATAATTTTTTTAAGCATGAAATCAATCTAGGGTTGGAATAAATCCACCTCAAAACAAATCGAGGATGTGCCATTGTCGCTGTACGGCAATCGCCCGCAGCCGATCATCGGGATTCGTCGCTACGGGGTTCGTCACGCGCTCAAGCAGCGGCAGATCGTTCATCGAGTCGCTGTAGAAGGTGCTTTTGGAGACATCTGCCCACTTCAGTCCACGCTCAGACAACCACATCTCCATGCGCGTCACCTTACCATCCTTGAATGACGGCACGCCTGCAATGCGGTTCGTCACGTGCCCCTTTGCATCGCGTTCAAGATCCACCGCAATTAAGTGCTCCACACCAAACGCCGTTGCGATTTCACGCGTCACAAACTCGTTGGTTGCGGTGATGATGATGCAAGTGTCACCCGCCGCCTGGTGCGACTTCACCAAATCCAAGGCCTGCGGTTTGATGGCGGGCAAAATCCAGTCCCGCATGTACTTGGCGTGCATCTCGGCCGCCTGATGCGCACCCGCCTTGGCAGTCACTTGCATGGCAAAGCCCACGTACTCGTGGATGTCCAGAGTGCCCGCGCGGTAATGAGCAGAGAACTCGTCGTTACGGCGCTGGTGTTCGACTGGATCCACTAGCCCCTCGGCTATGCAAAAAGCGCCCCACGTGTGATCGGAGTCAATGGGGAGCAGGGTGTGGTCTAAATCAAAAAGTGCAAGGTTCATAAAAAGGCAATCTATAGGATGAGTTTATTCTGAAAG
>JANPAY010000228.1:0-3473 GCA_031430155.1 Comamonadaceae bacterium | reverse complement strand
GCCGATTTTCGTGTATAGTTCAACGCATGAACAGGTACACCCCTAGGCGGTAGCGTGCAAGACGAAATCCACCTCAAAGTCTTACGCCTTTTGCAGGATAGTCCGCAACTCAATCAGCGCGAAATGGCTGAAGCTTTGGGTGTGAGTTTGGGTAAAACTAATTACTGCCTCAAGGCTTTGATGGACAAAGGTTACGTGAAGATGCAAAACTTCATGAGTAGCCATAACAAACTTGCCTATAGCTATTTGTTGACAGCGAGTGGAATCAAAGAAAAAACGCTATTGACATCGCGCTTCTTGAAACGGAAAGTCGCAGAGTATGAATCTCTTAAAAAAGAGATTGAAACGCTCAAATTGGAAATCGATGAAACAACAAATCATGCCCTTACAAATAGCGCTCAAAGGCTTTAAATCATGAAAGCAGTCATCCTTGCAGGGGGTTTAGGCACCCGCATCTCAGAGGAAACCTCCTCAAAACCCAAACCCATGGTGGAAATCGGAGGTAAGCCGATCCTGTGGCACATCATGAAAATTTATTCAGCGCACGGGATCAATGATTTCGTGATTTGCTGCGGTTACAAAGGCTATCTCATCAAAGAGTACTTTGCAAACTACTTTCTACACATGTCAGATGTCACATTTGACATGAATAAAAATAGCATGGAAGTGCATCAACGTAGTGCCGAACCTTGGAGAGTAACGCTCGTTGATACAGGTGAAGACACCATGACAGGGGGGCGGCTTAAACGGGTCGCGAGCTATATTCAAGATGAAGAGGCCTTTTGCCTCACTTATGGTGATGGCGTCAGTGATGTCAACATTACTGACCTCATTGCATTTCATAAATCAAGCAAAGTCAAAGCCACTTTGACAGCAACTTTGCCCCCCGCTCGATTCGGCGTCTTAGAAATGCAGGGAGGCAAAGTTTTAAGCTTCAAAGAAAAGCCTCAAAGTGAGGCGAGCATGATTAATGGTGGATTTTTTGTTCTATCGCCAGACGTACTCAAATACTTAGATGACGATACCTGCGTTTGGGAGCGTACACCTCTCGAATCCCTTGCAGATGAGGGTCAACTCGCCGCCTATCCACATACTGGTTTTTGGCAACCCATGGATACTTTGCGAGATAAAAACTATCTGGAAGAACTGTGGGCGGATGGCAAAGCTCCTTGGAAGGTCTGGAAATGAATCCGTCTTTCTGGCATGGCAGACGTGTTTTTTTAACTGGGCATACGGGATTCAAAGGGAGCTGGTTATCCCTTTGGCTTGAACAATTAGGGGCTTCAGTCACTGGATTTTCACTAGAGCCTCCTACATCAACTAATCTTTTTGACCTAGCGAGAGTTGCAGATGGCATGCGCTCTATATATGGGGATGTCTGCAACCTAGCTAAGCTGTCGACTGCACTAGCTGAAGCACGACCAGAAATTGTGATCCATATGGCCGCACAATCCTTGGTTCGTCAATCCTACGCACAACCCGTAGAAACCTATGCTACGAACGTCATGGGCACCGTGCATCTACTAGAAGCCGTTAGGCACACTAGCGGCATCAAATCCGTCGTCATCGTTACAACTGACAAATGCTACGAAAACCAAGAGTGGGCATGGGGATATCGTGAAAATGAGCCTATGGGTGGGCGCGACCCATACAGCAACAGCAAAGGCTGCACAGAGCTAGTCAGCGCCGCCTACCGCGCATCTTTTTTTAATGCTGCCGACTACTCAAACCACGGTGTGGCTATAGCAACTGCTCGAGCTGGTAATGTCATTGGTGGTGGTGATTGGGCTAAAGATCGATTGATTCCCGACATTCTTGCTGCTTTCGAAAAAGATCAACCCGCCGTAATACGCAATCCCCAGGCAACCAGACCTTGGCAGCACGTACTCGAACCACTAAGGGGATATCTCACTTTGGCAGAGCGATTGCATGATGATGGTATGGCCTTCGCTGAAGGTTGGAATTTTGGCCCCTCAGCGGAAGATGCAAAACCAGTGGAATGGATTGCGACTCGGTTAGCGCAAAAATGGTCTGCGGCGGCAAGCTGGGAATTAACTGGTGGCACTCACCCGCACGAAGCGCACTACCTTAAGCTGGATATTTCCAAGGCTGCGCACCGTCTTCCATGGAAACCTCGCATCAACTTAGAACAAGGACTTGATCTCATTGTTGATTGGGCTCTTCAAAAGAAACAAGGCGCAGACATGCGTTCTATCACACTGGCACAAATTCAAACATACGAAGCGCAAATACTGGCGCATTCTTCAACCTGAATTTCGCGGATATTTCGGATATTTACCATATGCAAAATGCAAAAACTCAAGCCCTACGCGATCAAATATCTACCTTAGTAGAGCAGTACGCAGCCATTGCACTAGCCCCCACGCCCTTTCTTCCAGGGGCTACAGATGTCCCGCCTTCAGGCAAGCTACTAGGTGCTACCGAACTAAAGAACATGGTTGAAGCCTCACTAGATGGTTGGCTCACTGCTGGCCGTTTTAATAAGGCGTTTGAAAAGAGATTAGCTGCCTTCATTGGTGTGAAACACTTAATTACAGTCAACTCTGGGTCATCCGCCAATTTGGTGGCTTTTAATACTCTGACGTCTCCCAAATTAGGGAATCGCGCCATCAAGCGAGGAGATGAAGTCATTGGTGTCGCAGCGGGCTTTCCAACTACCGTCAATCCCATTATTCAGTTCGGTGCTATACCTGTATTTGTTGATGTTGACCGCTTAACCCACAATATTGACGCAAGTAAGATTGAAGCAGCAATCGGCCCTAAAACTAAAGCCATCATGTTGGCACACTCTCTGGGTAATCCTTTCAATCTAGATGTCGTGACAGCCTTATGCAAAAAACACAATCTTTGGTTAGTTGAGGATTGCTGTGACGCTTTAGGTTCCACTTACCGTGGGCAGATGGTAGGAACCTTTGGGGATATTGCTACGCTTAGTTTCTACCCCGCACACCACATCACCATGGGCGAAGGCGGCGCTGTGTTTACCAGTCACGATGAGTTAAAAACAATTGCAGAGAGTTTTCGCGATTGGGGACGAGATTGCTACTGCCCCCCTGGCAAAGACAATTCCTGCGGAAAACGCTTTTGCTGGAAACTGGGTGACTTGCCTGAGGGGTATGACCACAAATATACGTATAGCCATCTAGGTTACAACCTCAAAATATCAGATATGCAAGCCGCTTGCGGCTTAGCCCAATTGGATCGCGCCCATGATTTCATTCAGGCCCGTAGAGACAATTATCTTTTTCTAAAAGAGCGGCTCAAAGATTGCGAAGCGTTTCTTAGTCTGCCTGAGCCCACCGAATACTCCAATCCATCATGGTTTGGCTTCCCTATTACATTAAAAGAAGCTTGTCCAGTGACTAGATTAGATTTGCTCACTTACTTAGATCAAAACAAAATCGGTACTCGACTTTTATTTGCTGGCAATTTGGTGCGGCAGCCCTATATGG
>JANPAY010000227.1:0-2463 GCA_031430155.1 Comamonadaceae bacterium | reverse complement strand
GCGTGGGCGACTCAGCTCATGGGCGACTCGATTGCCGCCAACATGATGATGCTAGGTGCGGCTTGGCAGCGCGGTTGGGTGCCTGTGAGTTTGCAAAGTCTGCATCTGGCGATTGAGCTCAACGGCGTGCAAGTGGCGCAAAGCAAACAGGCGTTTGAATGGGGTCGCAGAGCCGCGCATGACGTGGGGCGTGTTGGCCTGCAGGCCACAGCCAGTAAGGCTTCCAGCGGTGCCGATTCTGAGGCCGTGGTACAGTGGTTGCCGCGTCAAACGCAAACCATCGACGAGCTGATCGCTCATCGCACGCAACTGCTTTTGGACTACGGCGGCAAACGAAATGGAGTACTGCTTGCTAAGCGTTACCAGCTGTTACTTGCCAAGGTGCGTGCCGCGCAGGGCACATCACAAAATTCGTCTGATCGGCTCTTGCGAGCAGTGGCTACGCAATATTTCAGATTACTCGCCGTCAAGGACGAGTGGGAAGTGGCGCGCTTGTATGCCGCCCCCGAGTTTGCCGCACAACTCAAAGAGACGTTTGAGGGTGACATCAAGCTCCACTTCCATTTGGGTGCGTGGCCGTTTGCCAAAAAAGATCCTGTGACAGGTCACGCGATCAAGGCCGAGCTGGGCACTTGGGTCATGCCTATGTTTAAGCTGGTGGCAAAGCTTCGCGGATTGCGGGGCTCGCTGTTTGACCCGTTTAGGCGTAGCGAAGAGCGCGTGTTGGCAAACAGATTAGTAGAAGAGTACGAAGCCGACATGAGTGCCGCGCTTGAAAAACTCAGCGCAAACAATCACATCACGGTCGCTCAATTGGCAAACTTACCCGAAAAAATTAAAGGCTATGGACATGTCCGAGTGGCGACAGCTCACGGGGTAACTACTGAGCGTTTGGCGCTTATAAATTCGCTATGATTCGGTTTCCAATATTTTTCAACATTTAGGGAGTTTTTATGAAGAAGTTTTTAGTACTTGCTGCAACTGTTATTGCAACGACTTTCTCAGCGGCTTCTTATGCGCAATTTGCTAAACCAGATGATGCTGCCAAGTATCGCCAAGGGGCACTCACCGTGATGGCGGCGCACTTTGGTCGCGTCGGCGGCATGGTGGCGGGTCGTATTCCATTTGACGCCAAAGTGGCACAAGAGAATATCGACATCGCCGTTGCGATGTCTAAACTACCGTGGGCTGGTTTTGGCCCAAGCGGTGAAGGCGCCACCATCAAGACCGGTGCTAAGCCAGAAATCTGGAAAGAGCAAGCCAAGTTCAAAGAGCACAGCGAAAAAATGCAGGCCGAGTTAGTTAAAGTTCAAACCGCCGCCAAAACAGGTAGCTTGGACGCTATCAAAGCTGCTTTTGGCGGAGCTGGCGGTAGCTGCAAAACTTGCCACGACGCATTTAGAGCGCAGTAATCGCTCTCGTGTTGGATAACCACAACCATACACCCAAACTCGCCCCAGCGCATAAAAGCCTGGGGCGTTTTTGGATTGGGCTTGCCATTTTGTCGGCTGTTGGTTTGATGGGCTTATCCGCTTGGCGACAAGGCTGGTTTACACCGACAGAGCACCTTCATTTGGAACTCAGTAACGGCGCACAGGGGCTGCAAGTCGGCACGCTGGTCAAGTTAAAGGGTTTCAAAATTGGCGAAGTTGATGGCATGACTTTAGAGCCCAACTTAAACGTACATGTCAGCATGCGAGTCACGGCGGAAAAATTAGCACTGCTGGGTGCAGATGCCCACGTCAAACTCTCACGTGACACACCGATTAGCGCCAAATACATCGAAATTATTCCAGGCGAAAAAGCCCGAGGTACCTTACGGGCGGATGCAGCCATTCCATTGAAAGAGGGCAGCGATGTCGAAGACATCATGCTCGTTGTCAAAAGTGGCGTTGAAAAGCTAAGCTCTGCGCTTGGCAAGATCGAGCCGATTTTGGACGACACCAAAAAGCTCACGGGCGAAGCCGCCGCCATGCGCGGACACGTGCATAGTGCGGTCGATGTCATGTTGAACAATCTGCAAGCCGTCTCAGGACAAGTCAAACAAATTGGACAAACGGCGCAAGGCATGGCAACCAGCATTGACGCCGACCGTGCCATCATCATGGGGCAAGTGAAGGGTATGGTGAAAACGATTGAGACGACTGTTTCAACAGATGTACCTCAGATGTCAGGCAAGGTTAAATCCGCTTTAGATGATGTCAAAAAAATCACGTCGGATGCTGCTGTCGATATCCCGCCCGCACTACGCTCTACGCGTCTCGTCACGGAAGATGTTGCTGAAATCACTGATGGCGCAAAAAAGACTTGGCCTATCTCTAGTTTTATTAAAAACGAGCCCGCCGCCAAACCACTCAGACTCGATGCATTTGAGGCTAGTAAATGAGGTTTTTTTCTATCCTTGCAATTGCCGTTAGCGCTTTGATGTTGGCGGCGGGTTGCGCCTCCAAAAAACCAACAGAG
>JANPAY010000226.1:0-3685 GCA_031430155.1 Comamonadaceae bacterium | reverse complement strand
GAAATGCGAGGCCCAAACTGCGACACATCGCGCTCCAAATAGGTGCGAATAAAATCTTGCCGCCAAAGCATGCTGTTGACTTCGTCGTTTGCGAGCAAACTCTCTGGGAAACCGCCGCGTATCCACAACTGATCGCCCTTGGCCTCGCCCACTTCATGCAGATTAAGTCCTCCCATATCAAAGTACGAAATGCGACCCGCTAGAGTTTCGCCTGATTGCTTGAGTAAATCTAAACTTGCTGAACCCAGCAAGAGATACATGTGGCTACGCCGACCTTGACGCCTAGATTCGTCAATGAGTCCGCGCAATATTGGAAATAAGCCAGGCAGGCGATGCACCTCATCCAATATGACTAATTTATCGAGGTGATCGCGCAAATAGAGTGAGGGCTGCGCTAGTTTGGCTAGGTCAGACTCGGACTCTAGGTCAAGATAAGCACTCGGTCGCGTTTTGCCAATTTCTAGTGCCAACGAAGTTTTGCCAACCTGGCGCGGCCCCAAAAGCGCCACAGCAGCTGTGTGAGCCAGTCGCCCCTCTAATCCAGACTGGATGTCTCGTGCGAATAGATTTGGGGATTGAGTGATCATTTAATTCATGCAAATATGGATTTAAGTTCCATTATTGCATGAATTTAAGATTGTTTAAATCAACACTCCAGTCGACTTAAGCAAACACCCCAGCCGTATCCTGCATCCGATCAGACACCTCACCTAGTTGGTGCAGGCTATCGCCAAACGTCATCTCTAACTGGGTGAGCTTTTTGAAGCAATGGCTGACCATGTACTCGTCTGTCACGCCAATACCGCCGTGCAGCTGCACTGCGGCTTGCCCGACAAAGCGCATGGATTGTCCAAGCTGATATTTGGCTCTAGCCATGCAAGCACGGCGTTCTGCTGCTGGCGTTTCCATTTTCAGCGCGGCGTAATAGCTCATAGAACGTGCCAGCTCTAGTTGCATCTTCACATCGGCCACGCGGTGGCGCAGTGCTTGGAATGAGGAGATGACGACGCCAAACTGTTTGCGGGTGTTCATGTACTCCACCGTCATGGCGAGCGTGGTGTCCATCACGCCAACGGCTTCGGCGCAAAGAAGCGCAATGCCGGCATCGACTGCTAGCTCAAGTGCCGCAAGACCGTCCGTGGTAATGAGCGTGGCGGCTGCGTTATCGAATGTGACTTCGGCTGCGCGGGAGCCATCTTGCAGACCAACCGCCGCCGTCTTCACGCCAGCAGCGGCACGCTCAACCAAAAACAACGCGAGCTTGCCGTCTAATTTGGCGCTGGCAAGATAGCCTGTGACCAGGTCGCCTGCAACGACTAGCGCCTTCTTGCCGCTCAATGCATATCCACCGGAAGCCTTGCTGGCTGTGGCTTGGCAAGCATCTAATTTGTAACGTGCAGCGGATTCTTGATATGCCAGCGAGAGCGTTGCCTCGCCTGATGCCAGTTTTGGCAACCACGCCGTTTGCAAAGCACTATCGGCAAAGCTTGCCAAAACGCGGCTGGCGATGAGCGTTTGAGCGACGGATTCCATCGCCATACCGCGGCCAAGTTCTTCCATGACCACCATGGCATCGACTGCACCCATGCCAAGCCCGTCATGGCTTTCGGGCACATTCAGCCCCGCAAGACCCAGCCCTGCTAGCTCTTGGTACACGGCAGCGTCGTAGCCGCCTGCGCCCTTACTTGCTGCAATGATTTTGTTACGGCGCTCAAACGTGTAGTCCTTGCTCACCCAACGCTTGACTGCGTCGCGAAGTTGCTCTTGATCTTCTGAAAAATTGAAATCCATTTTGAAATCCTTTAACTAGCTAAATCCCCTCGCCCCTTGTGGGAGAGGGTTAGGGAGAGGGGTTATCCAAGCACTGTCTGCGAAACAATATTGCGCTGCACTTCGTTGCTGCCGCCATAAATCGTCGTTTTGCGCATGTTGAAGTACACGCTCGCTAGTGGGGCGCAATAGTCTGGGATCATGTCGCCTTGCCAGCCTGCACTCTTGGCTTCTTCGATCAGCGGCAAGCTACGCGGGCCTGCAGCCAGCATCATCAACTCGGTATAGCGCTGTTGGATTTCGCTGCCACGGATTTTGAGCAAACCCGCAATATCAAGTGATTGCTTACCTGATTTTTCGGCAGACAACACACGCAGCACCAGCATCTCTAGCGCCACAATTTCGACTTCCATTTTGGCAATTTCATCGCGGAAGCGTCCGTCTTCATAAACACCTTCAGCCTTGGCGATCCGCTTTAAACGCTCGAGTTCGCGCTTAGCACGGTTCACGTCGGCAATGTTGGTGCGCTCGTGCGCCAGTAAATGCTTGGCGTAGTTCCAGCCTTTGTTTTCTTCGCCAACCAAATTGGCGGCTGGCACTTCGACGTTGTCAAACCATACCTCGTTGACTTCGCACTCGCCATCCAAAAGCTTGATAGGCCGAACACTGACGCCCTTGCTCTTCATGTCGATTAGCAAAAAACTAATGCCTGTTTGCGGCTTGCCTTCGTTGCTGGTCCGCACCAAGCAAAAAATCCATTCGCCATATTGACCCAGCGTCGTCCAAGTCTTTTGACCATTGACGATGTATTTGTCGCCAACACGTTCTGCCTTGCATTTAAGCGATGCCAAGTCTGAACCTGAGCCAGGCTCGCTATAGCCTTGGCTCCACCACACATCGCCCGACATAATGCCTGGCAAGTGCTGACGCTGCTGCTCGGGCGAGCCAAACGTCATGATGACGGGCGCGACCATCACGGGGCCAAATGGCACCACGCGCGGCGCACCCGCTAAGGCGCATTCTTCTTCAAACAGATGTTTTTGGATCGCGTTCCAACCTGGTCCACCAAACTCTTTAGGCCAGGCATGTCCTAGCCAGCCTTTTTTACCAAGAATTTTTGCCCAGCGCTGCATATCGTCACGCGTCAAGCGATAGGCATTGTGAACTTTGTGGGAGATTTCCGCTGGCAAATTGGCGTGAACCCAATCGCGAATCTCGATGCGAAAAGCCTGTTCTTCAGGTGTAAAAGCTAAATCCATATTGACCTCTTAAAAATAAAATAAGACGAGCGTGCTATTTTCCTATTATGGCGTTAAATCACAGGCAACGTGAGAGTGAGTGTCACGCCCTTTGCTTTTAATCGTTGAAACGTAATCAAAGCGCCAATCGCCTCGGCGCGAAAACACATGTTACGTACGCCATGCCCTGTCGCCTTCAGCTCCTGCGGCTCAAATCCTACGCCATCGTCATCAATCGTTATTTGCACTGCATCCATGTCGACTATATGTTTGGCGCTAACTATCACGGTTGTCGCCTTCGCATGTTGAATGATGTTAGTGAAAGCTTCAAGCAAAATTCTTTGAATTTGCAACACTTTTTGCGGATTCAGTTCGGACATGATGGGCAACTCATCAATCTGCCAAATGAGTTCCAAATCGGAGGCTTTCAGCCTAGGCTCTAAGCGATAGCGCAAGGTTGCCAGCACCGTTGCCAAATCGCCTTCAACAGGCTGCATCGCATCGACTGCCACACGCAGCTCATCAAGTGCCATTTGCGCATGCTCGGACAATTGCTTTTGATCGAATAACGCGTGGTTGCGCTCACCTCGCTTAATCATATTGACCAATCCCACTAATTGCCCACCCACACCATCGTGAATGTCGGACATGATGCGTTGGCGCTCAACTAACCTCGC
>JANPAY010000225.1:0-1521 GCA_031430155.1 Comamonadaceae bacterium | reverse complement strand
GGTTGTGATTAATTTGCGCGTCAAAAACCTCCTCACTCATCTCCACAGGTCCGCCCTTGGCCGAGCCGCCCACGTTATTCACCAGCACATCAATGCCTCCAAACATCGCGACGCACGCCGCGACGTTGTGCGCAATCGACTCACTGCCAGCATCACTATTCGTCACATCGCAAGCCGAACCCACAAAAACACCGCCCGCATCCGCAATCAACTTTGCGGTCTCCGTCATGCGCTCTACATCTTTGTCCACACCGTAAACCTTTGCGCCCTCCAGCGCAAAACGCACTGCCATGGCGCGGCCATTGCCCCAGCCTGTACCGACCGAACCTGCGCCTGTGATGAAAACGACCTTACCAGCCAATCGACCTGCAAGGCTCATTGACAAAGGTTTGTCAGACATATTATTTAAGGAATCCATAGAGTCTTTCAGGGTTGGTAACGAGTAATTTATTCATCAAAACCTGCGTGCAGGCCATGCGGGATAAGGCTTCCACGAGTGCCGAATCGTTTGGTACATGCGTGTGATTGGGATGCGGAAAGTCCGTACCCCAGACACATTGATCGGGGTAACTCTCCACGAGCATCTTCGCCAAAGCCACGCCAGCTGGGTACGGCGGGGAGGTCGCCGCTGAAGGTGGGTTTGAATCGATGCGGTCAATGCCGCTAACTTTGACATGGAACAGCGGGTTTTTCAGCAAGCTCATGAGCGCGTCAAAGTCGGCGTACTCAGCGCCCTTAGTTGCATCCACCCGCCCCATGTGGTCAATCACCACGGGCACGGCGCTTTTAGATAAAGGCGCTGCTAGCGCATGAATCATGCTGGACTCGAAATGCACTTGCAAATGCATACCCACCGCCTTTAAGCGATGTGTGAATTGCACGATCTCATCAATCGAGCTGCCCACTGCCAAGTGGTTCATAAAGTGAAAGCGAACGCCCTTGAAACCTTTGCTGGATAAGCGCTGCAGCTCGGCATCACTCACCGACGTGGGTACGAGCGCCACGCCAAGATAACGTCCCGCGCCATGCTCAATCGCATCTTCCACTGCCGAATTATCGAAACCATGAACGACTGACTGCACGATCACGCAGCGCGAAATACCAAGCGTTTTGTGCAGCGCAAACAGTGTTTCTTTGCCTGCATCCACGGGCGTGAAGTTGCGCGTGGCAGCATACGGAAACTCTTGCGCAGGACCAAAAATATGCACGTGACTGTCGCAAGCGTTGGCGGGCAACTTAAGCACAGGCCTTGTTGGTTGCGGGTTGTACGTGAGGATGGGCTTGTCAAGATCAATCTTCATGGCTCTGATATAGCTTTCAATAAAAATGAATTTGTCTCGTTGGCTGCTTCGTACTGAGCCCAATGACCTGCATTCAGGATGATTTGCTTGTGACTTAGTGCTCCTTGAGATTCAAGCAATTCGAGAACGGACGCTGGCGCGCACGTCACGTCATGCTCGCCCCAAGCAGCGCTGAGCGCCATAGCTGGATTGACTTGGCGAGCAATAGCTAACGCATCCA
>JANPAY010000224.1:0-12722 GCA_031430155.1 Comamonadaceae bacterium | reverse complement strand
GGCACTCTCACTTGACGAGTGCTAATTTTGGTGTATCCTCGGGTTTTCCCTTGCATTCCATGTTTTAGGAGAATCCATGAAATCACAAGCACTCGCACTCGTCGCTCCAGCTAAATCCTGGGGATTGATCCCGCCGTTGGGCAATCTAGAGGCGTACATTTCTGCCATCCATAACTTGCCGTTACTCACCTTAGAAGAGGAACAGCAATTTGCCGCTTCGCTCAACGAGACGGGCGACCTAGAGGCTGCTCGCAAGCTGGTGCTCTCGCACTTGCGCGTGGTGGTTTCTGTGTCGCGCCAATACCTCGGGTATGGCTTGCCGCACGCGGATTTGATTCAAGAAGGCAATGTTGGCCTCATGAAAGCCGTTAAGCGCTTCGACCCCACGATGGGCGTGCGTTTGGTCAGCTATGCCATGCATTGGATTAAGGCCGAAATTCACGAGTACATCATCAAAAATTGGCGCATGGTGAAGGTGGCAACCACTAAAGGGCAGCGCAAGCTGTTCTTTAATCTGCGCTCCATGAAGCAGGCGCTGATTGCGGATGCGCGTGACGAAATGTACGAGTTACACGCTGAGGGAGTGGAGACTGCGGGCATAGCCGAGCGCACCACACTGAGCAACAAAGACGTTGCTGCTATGGCCAAAAAGCTCAATGTCAAACCAGACGAAGTGCGCGAGATGGAGCGCCGCATGTCGGGTGGCGATGTGGTGATTGACCCCACCGGCACAGACAGTGACGACGAAGCTTATGGCCCCATCCACTATTTGAGTGACGAGCGTTTTGACCCTGTACAAACGCTAGAGAACAACGAGCGCGACACCATGGCAACGGACGGCGTAGCCAGTGCCTTGGCCGCGCTTGATGAGCGCAGCCGCCGCATCGTGACCGAGCGCTGGCTCAAAGTCAACGACAACGGCACGGGCGGCATGACGCTACATGATCTGGCAGCGGAATACGGTGTGAGCGCCGAGCGGATCAGGCAGATTGAAGTGGCGGCGATGAAGAAAATGAAGACGGCGCTATCTGCATAATAGACACATGACAAAAAACAATGAATCAGTGCTCGATGTTGGTACGCCAATGTCCGTCAAAATCCGGGAACGGATCAAAGCTTCCAAAAAAAGATTTCACGCCAATGACAACATTGCCGAGTTCATCAAAGATGGCGAGTTACCTGCACTACTAGATGAAGTGGCGACAAAGATGCAGGCTGTGCTAGAGAGCATGGTCATTGATTTAGACAACGACCACAACACCAATAATACGGCGCGGCGCGTTGCCAAAATGTACATCAACGAGGTGTTTAAGGGGCGTTACGTTCCCGCGCCAACAGTCACTGAGTTCCCCAATGTTGGGCATCTCAACGAGTTGATGATTGTCGGACCTATCACTGTTCGTAGTGCTTGCAGCCATCACTTTTGCCCCGTGATTGGTAAAGTCTGGATTGGTGTTATGCCTAACGAACACACCAATGTGATTGGTCTGTCCAAGTACGCAAGACTTGCCGAATGGGTTATGAATCGACCGCAAATTCAAGAAGAGGCTGTCGTGCAACTGGCGGATCTGATTCAAGACCTCACCCAGCCGAATGGACTTGCACTGGTCATGGAAGCCAGCCACTTCTGTATGCACTGGCGCGGCGTTAAGGACATGGATAGCAAAATGATTAACTCCGTCATGCGCGGTAGCTTTTTGAAAGATGCCAATTTACGCCGAGAGTTTTTAGCGCTACTGCCGCAAAGAACCTAGGGCACCTCAATTCTAGAAAGACCATCATGCTCGTTCGCCTTCTCTACGTCAGCCGCTGCATTAGCAACTCTACAGAAACGGTGGAATCCATTTTGAGCCAGTCGCGCTTGCACAACCCGGGTATTGGCATCACGGGCATTTTGTGTCACAGCGGGAATATTTTTTTACAAGCCATAGAAGGGGGTCGCGCCGCTGTGAGCGAGCTCTACAACCACATTAGCCGCGATGCACGCCACACCGATGTCGTGCTACTGCACTACGAAGAAATTAGCGAGCGCCGCTTTGGCGGTTGGACGATGGGACAGGTCAACCTCTCGAAAATCAACACCACGGTCTTGATGAAATACTCAGAGCTACCCCAGCTTGATCCTTACTCAGTTTCTGGCAAAGTATCGCTAGCGTTACTCGAAGAGCTCATGGCGACAGCATCGATCATTGGTCGCTCTTAGTCGATGCCACTTTCAGCGCTCGCTCTCGTCGTAGCGGCTGCTCTCATCCACGCCACTTGGAATTTTTACGCTAAACGCGTCGGCGGCGATGCTAGATTTGGCTTGCTGTCATGTCTCTTTCTCATGCTTTTTTGGGCACCACTTGGCCTCTATCTGGGCTGGGACATCGTGCCGACTTGGGGGCAGCGCGAGTGGTGGTTTATGTTTTGGAGCGCCGTTACGCACGTGGGCTATTACGTGTTCCTGCTCAAAGGCTACCGCGTCGCCGATCTCACCGTTGTCTATCCCATTGCTCGCGGGTCAGGGCCCGTGCTATCAAGCGCAGCCGCCATTTTGTGGATGGGCGAATCGCTCACGCCACTTGGCCTAGCGGGATTATTGGGCGTGGTTTGCGGCGTATTTTTAATTGCAGGTGGGCTCAAAATTTGGCAACGAGCCGCACATATTCATAACGCTGAAGAATCGCGAAAGCTCACAGCTGGCGTGGCTTACGGACTCATCACGGGTTTATGGATTGCCAGCTATACCGCCATTGATGGCTACGCCGTCAAGTTCTTACTCGTCAGTCCGATCTTGCTGGACTACATGAGTAACTTCATCCGCATTCCGCTCTACCTGCCACTCGTTTGGAAAGATAGGCACACACTGCTACCTGTTTGGAATACGTATTGGAAGCCTTGTCTCTTCGTTGCCGTTGCGGGCTCTGTCGGCTACACGCTGGTGCTCTACGCCGTGCAGATTGCACCGCTCTCGCACGTAGCGCCTGCACGCGAAGTGTCGATGCTCTTTGCCGCCTTGATTGGTGGACATTTGCTGGGTGAGGGTGACCGCAAGGCACGCATTGCAGGGGCTTGCTTGATTGCGCTGGGCGTCGCGGCACTGGCGTTTTGAATTTATAGAATTGATACATGACTCCTTTATTTGAAGCAAAAAATCTCGTCAAAAATTACGGCACAAACCGTGTTGTCGATGACCTCTCCTTTCACATTTCGCCTGGCGAATGCTTTGGCATCATTGGCCCCAACGGCGCTGGCAAGACCACGACGCTCAAAATCTGCCTAGGTCAAACCCACGCGGATAGTGGCTCTGTCACCGCCTTTGGGTTGGATGTGCCTAGCAACTTACTCGTCATCAAAGCCCGCATGGGCGTGGTGAGTCAGTTCGACACACTTGATCCTGATTTTTCGTGCGAGGAAAACATCCTCGCCTATGGCCGCTACTACGGCATGGCGGATAGCTTAATTCGCGAACGCATTCCCAAGTTGCTCGACTTCGCCGCCCTCACGCACAAAGCCAAAGCAAGGCCTGGCGAGCTGTCGGGCGGTATGAAACGGCGTTTGTCGCTGGCACGTGCCTTGGTCAACGAGCCGCAGCTTTTAGTGCTGGACGAACCCACCACAGGGCTCGATCCGCAAGCGCGGCACTTGATGTGGGAGCGACTACGTGAGTTGCTAACCGCAGGAATGTCGATTTTGCTAACCACTCACTTTATGGACGAAGCCGAGCGCTTGTGCTCGCGCCTGTGCATGATTGACCACGGCAAAAAACTCATCGAAGGCACGCCGCGTGAACTCATCGCCCAGCACCTGCCGCCTGAAATGACTGAAGACATTGAAGGCGTGGGTATCTTGAAGCGCCGCAGCAATTTAGAAGACTTATTCTTCAAATACACGGGTCGTCAAATCAGGATGGATTCTTAATCTATGAAAAATGTCATCCTCTCCTCGCGCTGGATTTCTGTCTGGCGACGCAATTTTTTAGTCTGGCGCAAGCAAATGTGGGGCAGTCTCGTCTCGCACATTGCCGAGCCACTCATCGCCCTGCTTGCCTTTGGCTATGGCCTCGGTGCGTTGGTTGGCAATGTGCAAACGCCTTTTGGCACTGTACCCTATTTCGTGTTTATTGCCAGCGGATTGATTTGCATGAGCACCATGAACTCGGCGAGTTTTGAAGCGCTTTACTCAGCGTACTCCCGTCTCGATCATCAAAAAACATGGCATGGCATTTTGAATGCCGCCGTCATCATCGACGACATCGTGCTGGGCGAAATCGTGTGGGCGGCATTTAAAGGTCTCTTTGCCGCCGCGATTATTTTGCTGGTGATGATGACGCTATTACTGGCAGGCGGACATACGCTCACGTGGCATATGGTCTTTGTGCTGCCTGTGCTGGCGCTGGTTGCGCTTTGCTTTTCCAGTATGGGCATGATCTTTACGGCACTCGCGAAAGGTTACGATTTTTTTGCATTTTATATGACGCTATTTTTAACGCCCATGATGTTTATGGCGGGTGGATTCTTTCCGCGTGAGCAGCTCCCAAAAGCTGCGCGAATCATCACCGAGTACATGCCGCTCACGGCAGCGGTGAACCTCGTTCGCCCCTTATTCCTTGGGGCTTGGCCAGAACATGTGTTGATTAACCTTGCTGTACTAATCGTAGTGACGGTGATTGCTTTTGTGATTGCGCTGCGCTTACTGCGAAAGCGGTTTGAGCAGTAAGCAAAATCAGTGATCTCATAAAACCCGTAAATGCTAGTCACTAAATTACTGCTTTTTTAATGCGAAAGAATTGATTCGATGAGTAAAACTGTTTTGATTACCACGGCTACTGCGCCTCCTGATGGCGTACCTTTTTTAAAAATGACAAATGTGGCGGCGCGTTATTTAACAGCTAAAGCGGCACTGTTTTTTTGGGCTGGGCAAGGCATAGAGAAAATTGTTGTTGCAGATGCTACTGGGCAATGTTTATTGACCGATGAGGAGATCCTACTTTTAAAAGACATGAATGTGGAAGTTGAACAAATACACTACAAGCAAAATGAAGACTTGATCAAATTAAAAGGGAAGGGCTACGGTGAAGGTTTGCTTATTCAATTTGCGTTAGAAAGATCTTTATTATTAAAAGATCAAACTAGCTTTTTTAAATGCACTGGAAAAATTTATTGCCGCAATTTTGATGAAATAAGAAAGCTGATTGAGGACAACAATGTCACAAATATCTTTTGGCGACATCTTCAACCTAATAGTGAGTTACGTCCTTGGGCTGATTTGCGATTTTTTTATGCCACAAAAGACTTTTGCGAAAAGCATTTAGTCCCAGCATATTTAAAAACTGAAGATAGAAAATTAGAAGTTGCAGAGCAATTTTGTTTTGATGTTTTAAATGAAAATTTAGTGAAAGCAAAAACAATCCGACCTTTTCTATCAGGATTTGCTGGGTGGACTGGCAAACTGTATTCTGATATGACTTTAGGTGAATTGGATACCAACTGCCCTTGCTGGGTCAATTCTTAAAATTTGAAGTCATTCCGCCGCTCGCAAACTGTGCATGACGGGTTGATTCAAAATCCCACGCAACGCCCACCAGCCGATCGTAAGCGTGAGTGCGCCACCTACTAGCAAACCCACGACAGGTAAGGCTGGCGAGAGTGTCCACTCGAAATTGAAAACCCATTTCGCCAGTCCCCACGCCAACGCAGTAGCCACGCTGGCCGCTAAAAATCCCGAGAGAGCGCCGATGCCAGCAAGCTGCAAGGCCTGCACGCGGCGAAGTTGCTGCCTTGATGCACCCAGTGCTCGCATCAGCGCAAAGTCGCGCTGCGTATGGCTTCCCGTTGAATAGAGCGTGGCGAGTAGCACCAGCACACCCGCAGCCAGTGTGAAAGCGAAGAGACTTTCGACTGCACGAGTTACTTTATTGATGACGTTGCCCAGTTCGTTGATGCTTTGCGTAAGGTCAATCAAGGTGATGTTCGGGAAGGTGCGCACCAATTGATTGTCAAAGGCATAGCTCTCAGAACCTTTGATTGACGTGGCTTTGAACGCAGCAAGATAGGTCACGGGCAAATCAGGCATAGCAGCTTTGGGATAAAGTACAAAAAAGTTAGCCCGCATAGATTGCCAATCGACTTTACGTAGGCTGGTGATTTTGGACTCGACGAGCACGCCTGCCACATCAAAGCGCAAGCGGTCACCCAGCTTAAGCCCTAGCGTTTTTGCCAACCCCTCTTCCACGCTGATGGCGCCCTCTTCATCGTTCGTCCACTGCCCGCCTACTAACTGGTTGTGCGTCGGCAGGGCGCTGGTGTTTGACAAATTGAACTCGCGCTCCACTAAGCGTTTGGCACGCTCGTCATCAAACTGTGCGCTGCTCACTTCCTTCTCATTCACGGCAATCAAACGACCCCGAATCATGGGAAACCAATCCATATTTTTAGCAATATTGTCACTGCTGGAAGCCTTATCCAGCATGGCTTTGAAGGCATCAGCTTGTTCTGGCAAGACATTAATCACCATGCGATTGGGTGCATCCATGGGTTTTGCTTTTTGCCAATTAGCCAGCAAATCGCTACGCAACAAGATCAGCAAAAAAAGCGCTAAAAGACCAATCGACAGGCTCGCCACCTGCACCGTTGTTTGCACACGGTGTGCCAGCACTTGGCGTGTGGCAAGTCTGAGCGTTTGCGACTTGATCGCGCCGCGCTGCTGCAAGCGACTTAGCACATGAAGTGCCGCGTAGGCAAGCCCAGCAAAGAGGATAAGCGCCCCAGCAAAACCACCAGTGGTCATGAGTCCGAGCCTCACATCTTTACTAGCAACCAAGAGTAGCGCAACAAAACCCGCCACACCAACTAAGAGCGTCAGTAGCGAGGCTGCTTTGATCTCGCCCACATCACGACGCAGCACCCGCAAGGGCGGCGTTCCAGCCAATTGCAGCACGGGCGGCAACCCAAAACCGAGCAGCAACGTTATGCCCACACCGACGCCAAATACCATTGGCCAAAAACTAGCCGCAGGTAAATCTGCATCCATGACCTGTGCCAAAACTGAAACAAACACCTGATGCAAACCTAGCCCTAGGCCGCAACCAATAAGGCTTGCAGCAAGACCGACCATTAAAAACTCTAGCGCAAAACCAGTCGCAATCTGCGCTTGAGATTGCCCCAGCACACGCCTGAGGGCACAGTCGTCAATCCGCTTGGCAGCAAACGCGCGTGCCGCAATCGCCACTGCCGCCGCGCAGACCAAGGCGCACAAGAGTGCGACTAAATTTAAAAACTTTTCGGTGTTATCCAAAATCTGCCGTGTCTCGGGGCGACCCGACTCCAGCGAATCTAGCCGCACACCTTTGAGCGTTGGCAAGAGTGCCATCACGTCCTTATTGAAGCTAGCTGTTTTGTCCCCTGCCACAGCGAACCGATAAGTGACACGGCTGGCGGGCTGGATCAATTGCGTAGCGCCTAAATCTGCCGAGTTCATCATCACGCGCGGTGCAAAATTTAAAAAACCCATGCCGCGATCGGGCTCGGACACCACGATGTGCGTGATCCTGAAACGCGATTCTCCCAATTTCAACTCGCTCCCTATTCGCAGATCCAGCGCCGCGAGCAGTGAATTTTCAACCCAGACATCGCCCGCGTTTGGAATAGTTTTTGTCACCGCTGCGTCGTCTATTTTTAAATTACCGCGCAGTGGATAGCCGCTTTGCACGGACTTGAGTGCGACCAGTTTGGCACTATCGCCCGCTGACGCCATCGTGGCGAAAGCCAAAGTGGATGTGGCTTGCAGGCCATATTGCTTGGCTAAAGCTTCAATAGAAGATGGCGTCGGTTGATCGCTCACCACCACCGCGTCGCCACCCAACAGCTGCTTGGCGTCACGGGCAAATGCACCTGCGAGTCTGTCGGCAAATAGGCTCACGGAGCTAAGAGCACCCACCGCCAACGCCACGGCAGCGATCAGCATGGTGAGATCGCCTGACCGCAGATCGCGAAGTGTATTTTTAAAAACCGAGCGCCAAATATTTGTAAGATTCATTTCTCGATTTTGCCAGCACCCGTGTAGCAAAGGTAGCGCGTGTTCAGCGCCCTGCCAATCGTGCCCAGGCCCAGACGCGTCGCCACATCAAAACCCATCTGGGTAATGCCACTCCTAGAGACGACAAATGGTACACCCATTTGCGCGGATTTGATGACCATCTCGCTAGTTAATCGGCCTGTTGTGTAGAGTACGAGATCGGCATTTTTGAGGATGGCACTGCTGGAAACCTTATCTGGTGTGGCCTGCAGGCTCATCCACCCAGCAAGCGTGTCTAGCGCATTGTGCCGCCCAACGTCCTCGACGTGATGCAAAAGCGTCGCCACTTTAGATGTCGCATCGACACGAAACAGCGCGCAACCATGCACGGAACCCGATGATTTGTAAGTGGTGTCTTGTTGGCGAATGAGGCTCAAAACTTCAAAGAGCGCGACCTGCGGCAAGCGACTATCGGGCAACTTGATCGCATCAATGTCGTCCAAGAGTCCACCAAAAATACTGCCCTGTCCACAGCCCGAAGTCACAACACGCCGCGCAGTGCGCTCCTCAATTGCCTCAATGCCATGCCGCGTTTTCACTGCTGCTGCACCGCCCTCTTCGGCGCCCTCCCAATCCACGGTGATTGATTCGACATCGGATGCCGTCACGATCAGCTTTTGATTGAGCAAGTAGCCCAGCACCAACAGCTCGGGGTTCACGCCCAGCGTCATCAAGGTCACAATCTCGCGCTTGTCAACATAGACAGTCAGCGAGCGCTCAGCAGGGATAGAGACCGTCTCTTGCTCTCCCGCTTCGTTGGTCGCAGTAATGCTTTGCGTGAGTGGGGCGCGGGCTTCGGTCAGCCTAGGCAACGACTGATTCATACGCCCTATCATTCGTTTGAAACCCAAACTCAATAGCCATATCGCCACCTTTGGTAACCCGCACCGCACAGTATTTGAATTCTGGAATCTTTGCCACAGGATCGTAGGCTGAGTTGGTTAGCTTGTTGGCTGCCGCCTCGTAGTACGCAAACGGAATAAACACCACACCACTCGGTGTGCCGTCGTCTTGGCGCACGTGAATCGCAAGTTCGCCTCGGCGCGACTGAATGGTCACTACATCGCCTGCCTTGAGGTTCTGCTTTGACATATCTGCACCATTCATCGACACGGTTGCCATGGGTTCAATCGCGTCCAGCACGGTGGCGCGGCGTGTCATAGAGCCTGTGTGCCAGTGCTCAAGCTGACGGCCTGTAATTAAGACCATCGGGTACTCGGCGTCTGGTCGTTCGTTCGCCGGAATAATGTCGGCTGGCACGAGTTTGACACGTCCGTTTGCAGTTGGGAAGTCTTCAATGAACACAATTGGGCTGCCTGGATCATCTAACGAGAGACACGGATAGGTGACGCTGGAATCACGCAGCAAACGCTCCCACGTAATGCCCGAAATGGCGGTGTGCATGGCTTGACGCAGTTCCTCATACACGTTGGCAACCCCGCTTTGACCATCAGCATCATCCATGCCGTAGTTCCAATCCAGACCCATACGTTTGGCAATTTGCTGCAAGATCCACAGGTCCTGACGCGCCTCTCCTGGCGGCAAGATGGCTTGCTTGCCCATTTGCACCATGCGGTCAGTGTTGGAGACCGTCCCTGTTTTTTCAGGCCAAGCGGAGGCCGGCAGAATGACATCGGCTAACCATGCCGTTTCAGTCATAAAGATATCTTGCACCACGAAATGTTTGAGTTCGGCCATGGCATGGCGTGCGTGGTTCAAATCGGGATCGCTCATCGCGGGATTTTCGCCTTCGACAAACATGCCGTGTATCTTGGCAGGATGGTTGTCTTCAAAAAGCGCAGCAGCCATCGTCTCGACCACGGTAAGTCCGGGTGTGCTGTCTAACTTCGTACCCCAAAAATCTTCAAACCACGCATGAGCTGCCGCGTTATCGACACGCTGGTAATTAGGGAACATCATCGGGATCAAGCCCGCATCGGATGCGCCTTGCACGTTGTTTTGACCGCGTAGTGGATGCAGTCCTGAGCCCGGCTTACCAATCTGGCCTGTTACGGTCACGAGTGCAATCAAGCAGCGCGCATTATCTGTGCCATGCACGTGCTGGCTGACGCCCATACCCCATAAGATCATGGCGGATTTAGCTTTAGCAAAGGCACGTGCGACTTCGCGCAGCGTCTGGGCTGGAATACCGCAAATCGGCGCCATCAGTTCGGGGCTATAGTCTTTCACGTTTTCCTTGAGTGCTTCAAAGTTGCTAGCGCGGTCGCGAATAAACGCCTCGTTGACTAAGCCCTCTTCAATCACGGTGTGGATCATCGCGTTGAGCATCGCGACATCGCTATCGGCCTTGAACTGCATGGTGCGCCAAGCGTGCTTGCCAATGTCAGTGATCCGCGGATCAGCCAGTACGATTTTTGTGCCGCTTTTGGCAGCGTTTTTCATCCACGTGGCTGCCACAGGATGATTGGCCGTGGGGTTAGAGCCAATGATCAGCACGAGTTCGGAATTGCTCACGTCGTTGACTTGATTCGACACCGCGCCAGAGCCTACGCCCTCGAGCAGTGCCGCCACGCTAGATGCATGGCACAAACGGGTGCAGTGGTCGACGTTGTTAGAACCAAAACCTGTGCGGACGAGCTTTTGAAAGAGATATGCTTCTTCGTTACTGCCCTTGGCGGAGCCAAAGCCAGATAAGGCTTTGAGGCCATATTGTTGTTTGAGTTTGAGAAATCCACCCGCAGCAAAGTCGAGTGCTTCTTCCCAAGTTGTCTCGCGGAAAATGTCCGCTATTTCTCTATCCTGCTTATCCAAAATGGACGGATCTTTGGCCACGCCAGCTTTGCGGATGAGCGGCTTGGTGAGCCGCCCCGCATGATGCGCATAGTCAAAACCGAAGCGCCCTTTGACACACAACCTATCATGATTGGCAGGGCCATCGCGGCCATCAACGGCGACAATTTTTTCGTCTTTCACTTTGTAGGTGATTTGGCAACCCACGCCGCAGAAAGGGCACACGGAATCAACTTCGCGATCGACTTTTTGTGAACCTACCAAGGTCTTAGGCATCAGCGCACCCGTTGGGCACGCCTGCACGCATTCGCCGCAAGCCACGCAGGTGGACTCTTGCATCGGGTCATCCAAATCGAACACGATTTTGGAATGTGAGCCACGCATGGCGTAGCCAATCACGTCGTTGACCTGCTCTTCGCGGCAAGCGCGTACGCAGCGCGTGCACTGGATGCAAGCGTCTAAGTTGACCAGCATCGCGGGATGGCTAGAGTCGCTCCATGTACTCGTGTGTGAGGCTGCATCCGCGCCCGTCATGCGTCCAATGGCACGCAGCTCAGGGCGAACAATCACATCCATCTCATCAGCCCATGCGGAGAGTTCACCGTGTTGGGACGAATTGGGGACTGACCCTGAATTTTCGGAACGGAAATTAGGGTCTGTCCCCAATTCGTCCTGATCATTCCACTTGTAACCTTGATCTGGCATATCGGATAAAAGCATCTCCAGCACCATCTTTTGGCTCCGCGCGGCGCGCGGTGATTCAGCTTGTACTTCCATACCCGCCGTGGCGTTGCGACAGCAGCTGGGTGCGAGCACGCGTTCGCCTTTAATCTCCACCACGCAGGCGCGGCAATTGCCGTCAGCGCGATAACCATCTTTGTAGCAAAGATGCGGAATATCAACGCCATGTCGCTTGGCGGCGCTCAGAATGGATTCGCCATTTTTGGCGGCGATATCTTTGCCATCTAGCCTGAAGTGAATAAGTTGCTCGGTCATGTCTGAACTCCTGATTTAATTAGGGTCTGTCCCTAATTAATTGATCTCGTGGGCAAAATGTTTTTGGATGGAGCGAATCGGATTCGGTGCTGCTTGCCCTAGGCCACAAATGGAGGCGTCGCCCATGACGATCGCCAAATCCTCTAGTGTGTCGCTATCCCATGTTGTGGCTTGCATCAGCGTCGCCGCTTTGGCCGTGCCGACACGGCATGGCGTACATTGACCGCAGCTTTCGTGCTCGAAGAATCGCATGATGTTGAGAGCAGCGTCGCGCGCCTTATCGTGTTGGCTCATCACCATCACCGCCGCAGAACCGATAAAGCAGCCATAGGGTTGCAGCGTGTCAAAGTCGAGTGGAATGTTGGCCAGCGAGGCTGGCAAGATGCCACCCGATGCGCCACCTGGCAGATAGGCATAGAGTTCATGCCCGTCCAGCATGCCGCCGCAGAATTGATCGACTAGCTCAGTCAGCGTAATGCCTGCTGGCGCGAGTTTCACACCTGGGTTCTTCACGCGACCTGAGACGCTAAAACTACGCAGTCCCTTGCGTCCATTGGCGCCGTGGCTAGTGAACCAGTTGGCGCCCTTTTCCAAAATCTCGCGCACCCAATAGAGCGTCTCGAAGTTGTGCTCCAGTGTTGGCTTGCCAAAGAGTCCCACTTCGGCAATAAAAGGCGGACGCATACGCGGTTCCCCGCGCTTGCCCTCAATACTTTCAATCATGGCAGACTCTTCGCCACAGATATAGGCTCCCGCACCACGCCGAATATGGATTGCGGGCAAGGCGCCTTGCAAAGCCTTTGGTGGTGTGGCTTGCAGGGCAGCCACTTCGCGCTCCAAAATTTCACGGCAACCGTGGTATTCGTCACGCAGGTAGATGTAGCAGGTTTGAATGCCGACGACCTGTGCGGCAATCA
>JANPAY010000223.1:0-2228 GCA_031430155.1 Comamonadaceae bacterium | reverse complement strand
CGTTTATCAGCGCTGGCACGAAGCGGTCATGAAATACACAGGCGGCAAAACACCCAAGCATGGCGCGATTTGGCTCACCTACTACCCCAACGTCATGGTCGAGTGGTATCCGCATGTACTGGTCGTCAGCACGCTCTATCCCAAAGGTCCCGAGCACACGACCAACATCGTCGAGTTTTTCTACCCTGAAGAAATTGTGGCATTCGAGCCCGAGTTCATCGCTGCTCAGCAAGCGGCTTACCTTGAGACCTGCGTAGAAGACGACGAAATCGCACTACGCATGGACGCGGGGCGCAAAGCGCTCATGCTGCGTGGTGACAACGAAGTCGGCCCGTACCAAAGCCCCATGGAAGACGGCATGCAACACTTTCACGAGTGGTATCGACGAGAAATTGGCGAGTGGGGACTTTGAGCTCAGCCACCCTGAAACCAGCACTGTGGATGCTGGGCGCATCCTTCGCTTTTGCCACAATGGGCGTTTGCGTTAAATTTGGCTCCGCTTTTTTCAGTAGTGGAGAAATGGTTTTTTATCGCGGTGTTGTGGGCGTGATCTTCATGACACTTTGGGCAAAACTAGCTGGCGTTTCGCTAAAAACAAAGGTACCAAAAATGCACTTGCTTCGTAGCGGTCTTGGCGTCTTCTCACTCTCTGCATGGTTTTACTCGATTGCCCACTTGAATATCGCCACCGCCATGACACTCAACTACATGAGTAGCGTTTGGCTAGCCGCCTTTGTCGTCGGCGGCGCGCTGTGGTGGCATAAAAATAAAGCGGCAACGCAGCATGGCTTGCAAATTGCTCTGGTCACCACCGTGCTAGCAGGCTTTGTCGGCGTGATCTTGATGCTGCGGCCCGCATTCGAACAAGGACAAGAGTTGGCGGGCATCATTGGATTGTTATCGGGCATGGTGGCGGCTGTCGCATATTTGCAAGTCAGCAGCTTGGCTCGCGCAGGCGAGCCCGAGGTGCGCATCGTGTTTTATTTTGCCGTGGGCACGGTGCTAGCAGGTCTTCTCAGCATCGCCATCACGGGCGCGTCACCCTGGCCAAGCTGGGAGAGCAAAGGCATGTTATGGTTACTGCCGATTGGCATCCTCGCCTCCCTTGGCCAAGTCTGCATGACCAAAGCGTATGGCAGCGGCGCGACGCTATTGGTAGCCAACTTGCAATACATGGGAATCGTCTACGCTGCGCTCTATGGTCTGTTTGTCTTTGGCGATCCACTACCGCCGACAGCATGGTTGGGCATGGTTCTTATCATTGCCTGCGGCATCACAGCCGCCGTGCTGCGTAGCCGCACCATTCCCGTCCACAAGGAACCCGCAGAGGAGTTTTAACCATGACCAATCATTCAAACTTCGGCACTTTGATTTCCGTCCAAGAGTTACAAGCGCTGCAAGCATCCCAGCAGCCGCACATGATTTTTGATTGCAGCTTTGATTTAGCTATGCCTGAGGCAGGCTACGCGCAATATCTAGAGTCGCACATTGCAGGCGCGGTGTATGCCAACTTAGACACAAACCTGAGCGCCAAAGGTGATGCAAGCGCGGACTCTGGCGGCAGACACCCATTACCTTCTCGCGAAAAATTCGCAGCTTGGCTCTCCTCCATTGGTTTTACGAACGACATGCAAGCCGTGGTTTACGACCGTAACAACACCATGGTTGCAGGTCGTTTGTGGTGGATGCTCAAATGGCTGGGGCACGAGCGGGTCGCTGTGCTTGATGGTGGCTTTAAAGCCTATGTTGCCTCGCAAGCCACATTGACTAAAGGCTTGCAGCCATCCATGCCCACAAGCCAATACCAGCTTGGCCTGCCAAAGGTTACCTTGGTGGACGCAGCACTCGTCTCCTCAAAAATGGGTTCCGTGCGAACCGCCATCATCGATGCCAGAGCCACGCCAAGGTACAAAGGCGAGGTCGAGCCGCTCGATCCTGTAGCGGGCCACATCCCTAGCGCGCTCAATCGCCCTTTTACAGCCAACATGAATGCGGATGGCACATTCAAGCCAGCAAGTCTACTTCGCGCAGAATTCGAGACGCTCCTAGCAGGCCGGGAAGCTAGCGCAACCATTCACCACTGCGGCTCGGGCGTGAGCGCTATCCCCAACGTACTGGCAATGGCGGTGGCAGGATTTGGGCTCACCACGCTTTACGCGGGTAGCTGGAGCGATTGGTGCTCGGACGCATCTCGCCCCGTCGCTCAAGGTTAAGGCTAGCAAGGTTAA
>JANPAY010000222.1:0-2427 GCA_031430155.1 Comamonadaceae bacterium | reverse complement strand
GTTTGGTTGAGCTGGCGCATGGCGGCATCGACCAGTGGATAGCCCGTGCGTGCCTCGCGCCATGCGGCAAACAAGGTCTTTGCTGCTTCAGCACTCTCCCATTCAATGCGGTCGTAGTCAGGCTTGAAACTTCCCGTCATCGCGTGCGGGAAATTCGCCATGATTTGATGATAAAAATCGCGCCAAATGAGTTCGGAGAGCCACGTAGCGGCACCCAAGTCATCAGCTGACGCTTGCTCCGCCTGCGCGTAAGCAAGGCTGGCCAGTTGCCTGATCGACGCCGTGCCAAAGCGCAAATGCACGCTCAAATAACTCGGTCCTTTGACGGCGGGGAAATTTCGAGCCTCCTCATAACGACTCATGCGCGGCAAGAAATCTGCCAATAGTTTTTGCGCCCCCGTGCTACCCGTTTGCACCCCTAGTTCCACAAGGTTGCTCTTCTCAAAGCCAATATCAGCAAGGCTTGGCAAGGCATAGGCTTCGCGAAGTCCATCTGGTATGGCCTGCAGGGCATCAGCATGTTTTTCTACTGGGTAAGGCTTTAAATAAAGACCGTCCTCCCGTGTCGCCAATTTTTTTAGCCACGCATTTTTGTACGGCGTAAACACGGTGTAGGGCTTGCCCATTTGCGTCAGCACCTCTTGGCGTTCAAAAATCACGTGGTCTTTGAAGGTGTGCAGCTTGATGTCCATCGCTCGCAACGCCTCTCCCACTAAAGCATCGCGCCGTATCGCATCTGGCTCGTCGTCGTGATTGGCGTACACAGCAGTCGCGCCTAGCTCTACTGAGAGTCTTGGGATTTCATCCATTGCGCGTCCGTGCAGCACGAGCAAGCGGGCCTGCCCGTTAGACAAATTTTGTAGCTGCTCATCTAAATCTATGAGCGATTCGCGAATGAACTCGACACGGCGATCTACTTTTGGTAATGCATCCAAAATATCCGTATCGAAGACGAAGGCGCAATAAACGGCCGCGTGACTTTTAAGTGCGTCTTTCAATGCGTGGTAGAGCGCCGCGTTGTCCGAGGCGCGCAGGTCTCTGCGGAACCACATGAGTGCAGTGGACAATACATTTTTTGAAGAACTTGAGAGGCTTGGCATGGTTTCAAATTTAGGGGCAACACTATTGTCGATAAGTGTAGGCGCTTCAATGGGCGCGATTTTGCGCTGGTGGCTGAGCACGCAACTCAACGCGCTATTCCCGACCATTCCGCCTGGCACGCTGGTTGCCAACGCCATCGGCGGCTATTTGATTGGCGTGGCGGTGGCGTTTTTGGGCAATCACCCCGAGCTCTCGCCGCAGTGGCGCTTACTCATCGTGACAGGATTTTTAGGCGGTCTCACCACGTTCTCCACGTTCTCAGCAGAGGTGGTTGCCTTGTTGCAGCAAGGCCGCCTGATGTGGGCTTGCGGGGCGATTGCCACGCATGTGGGCGCTTCGCTGGTGATGACTTTACTTGGGATTGGGACTGTGGCGATGTTGCCCGGTCGTGCGGGCTAAGGCACGAGTTGATCACTTCAAAAAGTTTTGCCCTGTCACAACAGACCTTCCCGTTTTATTCTCTAACGCCTTGCGTGCTTGCTTAGCGATCGTTCCACCCTGCTGGGCTGCTGCGGTGTTTTCTTGCATACCCGTAGCCTGATCTGTTTCGGCAATTTGACGTGTCGATAACTCTGCCAAAGCGGTAAAAATAAGCTCCGCTTCACTCATGTGGTCACGCAAGTTGTGATCCTTCAAGCCCTTCAACGTCTTGTGCGTTTTCACACTCACGCCTGTCCATTCTTGGTGGATGATATTGGTCAAGATCGCAAACTCTGCGCCTTTTTTAATGTCGTGTTCAGCCCAATAATCTGTCAGTTTATTGCGCGTTTCTTGCCCCGTCATGCGCTGCTGGATCCACTTGTCGCTACGTCCATGCTTTTGCCAAATCTCGCGCGCACGGTTAAGCGACAACGCAGGATCTGCCATTTCTTGCATGCGCTCGTAGCCTACCTTTGCTAGCCAAATCTTGATGGGTTCGGCTTTGGGGCTGGGGATGGCTTGCACAATGCGTAGTAGGCTTTGTGCAGTGGCTACATCCGTTAGACGCAATTTCCCATCTGTAGCGGGTAGTTTCAACTGTCGACAAAATGTCGACAGTTCAGCTCCGCCCTCTTGCTTGACTCGTAGTTTCATTTTGAACCAATAGTCACGCGCATTACTGCTATCGGTTAATGCTTGAACAATATCAATGACAGAAAACCACCATAAGTCAGCCTCTTCGTCGTAAATGCGGCGGATGTGTTTGTCGTCAAATGTAGCATCGAGAGATTGCATGATGAACTCCTGTTCAGTTCATTATAGCTGTATTTATTTACAGCTTTACTTACCAATACAAAACTTAGAAAAAATCTCGCCCAGCAAATCGTCGGGCGTGAATTCGCCTGT
>JANPAY010000221.1:0-3782 GCA_031430155.1 Comamonadaceae bacterium | reverse complement strand
GGTGCAGCAGTTGTACTATTAGGTGCACTCTTCAAAATCGAAAGCTGGGAAGGTGCCAGTACAATGTTAATTATTGGTTTGTCCGTTGAGGCGGGTCTATTCTTAATGTTAGGTCTATTAGGTCCTGAGCCGGATTATTATTGGGACAAATTAATCCCGGGTCTCAATGATTACAATTCTAAAATCGGCCCTCTTCAATTAGGCGGTATGCCGGCTGCTCAGACACCCCAATTGCCGGGTCTGAATGGTGAAGTGGTTGAAAACAAATTGAGCGGGATGTTAAATGAACTTCAAAGCATGTCAAAAAGCCTTGGTTCTTTGAAAGCATTGCAAGAAGTGGACTTTTCAGGCACGCAACAGCAAATTGCTTCAATGAATAATTTCTACGGAAAATTGACTGAAGCGATGGCTAATATGAGTGATGCTATGGAAGATACAAAAATGTATAAAGAGCAAATGGCAGCTTTGAACAAAAATTTAGGTTCATTGAATGCTGTCTATGGTGGTATGTTATCAGCTATGTCTAACGTTAGTCGATAATCATCTTGCTCGATTATATCCAAAACCAATTTTTAATAAAAGATAAAAAGTTATAAAACATGTCAATACCTAAGGAACCGCGGCAGTTAATGATTAACTTGATGTACCTCGTACTGACCGCGATGCTTGCCTTGAACGTATCGGCTGAGATTATCAATGCTTTCTTCTCATTGAACAAAGGGATTCAAGATTCGAATGTCATCGTTTCAAAATCAAATGGCGACATGAAAAGTGCGATTGATAAACAAGCCGAAACAAATCCTGCTAAGTATTCAACATACAAAAATCAAGCGGATAAAGTTATCGAAATCTCTAAAGAATTCGAATCCTATATCACGGGTGTAACCACTGAATTGGTTACTGCTGCAGGCGGTCTTGATCCTAAACATTCTGACGGTCGTCCGATAAAGTATAAGGATAAGGATATTCCTACACATCTTTTCTTAACTGCCGGTGGTGGTAAGGGAAGAGGCGGTGATATTGAGAAAAAAATTGGCGAAACAAGAGCCAAATTCTTAGCTGCTATTGAAGACCCTGCGGATAGAGAAAAACTATCAAAGATGATTGCTTTGCAAGTTGATGCAATTCCTGCTGGCTCAGAAGCTAAATCATGGGTTGATTTGAAATTTGCTCACATGCCTGTGGCTGCAGTTATGCCTGCATTAACTAAAATGACGGCTGATGCAAAAACATCAGAAACAGCTCTTCTGAACTATTTCATGGATAAAGTGAGTGGTAAATTAGAGATAAAATTGGATAAGTTTAGAGTAGCTATTGCGCCTAAAAAAGCTTATTTAATTCGCGGTGATAAATTTGAAGCCGACGTTTATTTGGGTGCTTACTCTTCTAACCCAGGTCAAGGTTTATCAATCTCAGTCAATGGTAGCGGTTTATCAATTAAAGATGGCGTAGGTCATTACGAAACTACTCCGGGTGGTATTGGTAAACAAACAATCAAAGCAACAGCGTCTATTCGTAACCCTGCAACAGGTGAAACGACTACTGCTCAAGGAGAATTCGAATATGAAGTCGGTGAAAAATCAGCTACCATTTCTGCTGAAAAGATGAATGTCTTCTATATTGGTGTTACTAATCCAATTGCTGTCTCTGCTGCGGGTATTTCAAGTAACTCTTTGAAAGTCTCTGGTAGTGGTTGTGATGTATCGAAAGTTGATAATAATAACTACAATGTAACAGCTTCTCGTCCAGGTGAAGCAACTATCACTGTTACAGGTGAAGGTGGATTCTCAGCTACTAAGAAATTCCGCGTTAAAATGATTCCTAATCCGATACCAAAATATGGTTCAAGAAAAGGCGGCGTTATAGGCTCAGGTGAGATGGCAGCATTTAACGGCTTGATTGCAGATTTGGAGGCTTTTGACTTCGATGCAAGATGTAGTATCCAAAGTTATGTAATGGTGCATATTGCAAGACGTGAAGATCCTCGTCAAGCGAATGTTAACGGTCCTGTTAATGGTGATGCTACACGTTTAGCATCAGCAGCAAAACCTGGTGACCAATATAGTTTCATGAGTATCAAAGGGCGTTGCCCAGGTGATGCCGCAGGTCGTGATCTTGGTTCTATGAGTTTCTTTGTAAAGTAAATAATTCAGTAATAATAAAACGTGTCAAAGCTAATTTTAACTATTTATAGATACTAAATGAAGTATTGACACGTTTTCTTTATAGTGCATAAAGAGGGACACCCCTCAGTCATGCCTTTGGCTTGATGGAGCGAAACGAACCATATTCTTATAAAAATAAGCATACTTTCAACGAATAAAAGACTTTTTTTAATTAAAACACGTCATCCAGCAACATGAAGTCAACTTTCAAATGGCTCTCTTTGGTAATGTTCTGCTTGTTTACAAGTATTATCGTTGCACAAGTTCCGGAAAATGTCACCGTCAATAATAATGATGACTTTCCTGATTTTACCAAAGTAGGTGTTCCGGCAAAAAAACCGACACCCGCTACAACGACTACTCCAACAACCACAACACCTCAGACCAACCCTTCAACGACACCAAGTTCAACGCCTACAACATCAACACCTACTACCACAGGTGGTGCTGTGAGCAATCAACAGCAAGTAAAAATTGAACCGGCTGAAAACAAAGGCGATGTACCTAAAGATGCAGATGCACCTCTTGATGGTATTGTTGAAGAAAAAACAATATTGGAAAAGGAGGTTTTACCTTGGGAACCTGTTCGGGAGTCCGACATTATGTGGCGTAAGCGTGTTTGGCGCGTTATTGATGTGCGAGAGAAGATAAATTTGGCGTTTATGTATCCAGAAGAACCTTTCATTTCTATTCTTTTGAAAGGGATTCAAGACAGCACAGCAGGTATTAAAGCCTATAAAACCGATAACGATAAGTTCTGGTATAAGTTGACACCTCAAGAGGTTTCTACTATCGGCAGCAGCGTGGATACAATTCAGCAAGTTAACCCGATTACGTATGAGACTGTACTCAAAATCGTTGTCAATAAGTTGAATACGGATGATATCAAACGCTTCCGTGTAAAAGAAGAATGGTTTTTCGATAAGCAGTATTCAACGCTCAAAGTACGCATTCTCGGTATTGCTCCTTTGAAAGATGTGACTGACGAATTGGGCAATTTCTCTTATGAGCAACCATTGTTTTGGGTACGTTATCCAGATTGCCGCGAATATTTAGCTCGTCATAAAGCATTTGTTGACGGCAACGATTCTAATCCGATGTCTTGGGAAGATTTGTTTGAATTACGCCGTTTTTCAAGCTATATTTCTAAAGAATCTAACGTTCAGAACCGTCGTTTGCAGGATTATTTGCAAGGCATGGATATTTTGCTTGAAGGTGAAAAAATCAAACAAGAGATTTTTAACTTTGAACATGACCTCTGGTCTTATTGATAAAATCAGATTATCATAAAAAAAGCAGCAAAGAGTTAATTCTCCTTGCTGCTTTTTTAATTTAGAAAAATACCTCTTGCGCCATTCTAAAAGTATTGGCATGGGCTTCTACAATGGTGGCAAGTTTAGTTGAATAGCCACCACCCATACTCACTGCTATGGGAATACCATTTTTTTTACACATTTCAAAAACGATTTTATCCCTTTCCCGACAGCCTTTTATACTCAACTTCAACCTACCCAATTTATCCGTCTCTAAAACATCAACTCCCGAATTGAAAAAAGCAAAATCTGGCTGAACTGTTTCCATCAAAAGAGATAAATTTTCTTTCAAAACTTTTAAATA
>JANPAY010000220.1:0-4405 GCA_031430155.1 Comamonadaceae bacterium | reverse complement strand
GCGTAAAAGCCTTGGCATCAAATTTGGCGGCGTGAGCGAAGAGTCACGTGATTTTTTTGGCGGACAAATGCTGTCCGTTTATTTCAATTCCAAAAATTTATACGACGTACTGGGTAAGAAAAAAGCGTGGCAATACTGGGCTATCAATCCCGTACAGCGTGGACTCTTGATGGCGATTAACGGTATCGATTCCTTCTTATTTGGCTTGCAACTCAAGCCTGGGCAAACACCCGAGACCGTGGACTATGAGGCCGCCATGCTGGCCGCCATTGGCAAGCCGTTTGACTTTGAATTGATCGCTAAAGCCCCGTGGAATGCGGGCTTTACGCTGGTTGCCGAAAAAATGTCGAGTGGGCGCGTCTTTTTGGCAGGCGACGCGGCGCATCTCTTTACCCCCACCAGCGGCATGGGCTACAACACTAGCGTGGACGATGCGGTCAACTTAGGATGGAAGCTAGCTGCCGTGCTGCAAGGCTTCGCTGGCGAGGCTTTGTTAGATTCGTATGATGCTGAGCGAAGACCCATTGCGCATCGCAACACCGCCTATGCTCGCAGCATGGCTGACAGCATTGGGCTGATCAAGATTGCGCCAACCGTGGATGATGACGATGTGGATGCAGCTCAACTTCGCGCGGACTTAGGCGCTGCATTGGCCGTCCATGTTCGCCGCGAATTCAATGCGCCAGGTCTTCATCTGGGCCTGCGCTACGAAGACAGTCCCATCATTGCCAGTGAATCAGGCCCATGGCCTGCCGATCTTCCTGGCGAGTACGTCCCATCGGCAAGACCAGGCGCACGTGCACCGCATATCTGGCTAGATATTGATGGCAAGAAGACCGCTATCTTTGATTTGTTTGGACGCGATTTCACACTGCTATGTTTCGACGGCGAGAAGCACCTTGCGACTGCAAAGGCTTGGGGGCAGACCGCTAAATTGATGAATCTGTCACTCAGCGTTTTGCATGTGGCTAGCCCCGCAGGCCATGCCCTATATGGCTCGTTGCTGCTACTTATTCGCCCCGATCACCACATCGCGTGGCGCGGCGATGTCGCCTCAGATCCCAAGGGAGTTCTCAGTTTCGCAACTGCGAGAAGCTCACTCGCATAGCGCACGGATGCTGGGCGGAATTGGCACCGCACGGATGCCATTCTTTCCATCTTCGCGCTTGGTGGCAAAGATGCGCACATCTTCCGCTTCCATGATGTCATCCACTGAGCCGTCTTTGTTCAAGCGGCGCACCACATAGCGCAGCACGAAACTCTTCTCGCGCCACTCAGGAATGGACGTGTGAATGCCCAAATTTTCACCATACGTCGCCGTCTTTAAAAACTTGGCCTTGGTATCCACAATCGGAGTACCAATCACGCCCATCGTGCGTGTCGTCTCCGCCCAAGTGGGCACACCGCATTGCTCAAAAAAATAACGCGATGCCGAATCAATCCAATGGAAAAAATTGGGGTACCAAATAATGCCGGCAGGATCGCAATGACCAAATTCAACGCGAACGGGGTAGATGATTTCTTTCATGGATACGACTCATTTAAAAGTTTAGATCGCCTAACTTCCTCAACCGGCATCATCAATTCGCGCACTTTTTGACTAGCTCGCGCCAGTACGCTTGGATTGTCACGCCATATCTGCGTCCACATTCCAAACATAGCTAGTGATTTTTGCCAGCGCTCATCCAATATGGCTTTGCTAGGGATCGTTGCATCACGCATCAGGCGACTCCCCTTTTTTAATTTTCTTCAAGGTCATAGGTTGCTCGCAAAAATCCGTGCATCTGTACAGCAAAACCTCCCACCAGAACAAACGCTACGCCCTCTTCGACGAGTGCTTGAACGATGAGAGGAATCGACTTCATGCGAGAAGCGGTACGCCTGTCTTGCTTTGCAGCTCTTCCATCGTCACACCATCGGCGAGTTCAACAACCTTCAAACCCTCGGGGGTCACGTCCATCACAGCAAGGTCGGTGATGATGCGATCAACGACGCCTTTGCCCGTGAGTGGCAAGGTGCAGTTTGGCAAGATCTTCATATCCGTCGTGCCGTCTTTCTTTTTGGCAACGTGTTCCATCAGCACAATCACGCGCTTCACGCCAGCCACCAAATCCATGGCGCCGCCCATGCCTTTGACCATCTTGCCTGGGATCATCCAGTTGGCCAGATCGCCGTGCTCGCTGACTTGCATCGCGCCAAGAATCGAGAGGTTAATCTTGCCGCCGCGAATCATGGCGAAGCTTTCGTGGCTGCCAAAAATTGACGAACCTTTGATGGTGGTCACCGTTTGTTTACCCGCGTTGATGAGATCGGCATCGACTTCGGCATCAATTGGAAATGCGCCAATGCCCAGCATGCCGTTTTCGCTTTGCAGCCACACATCCATCGTGGATGGCACGTGGTTCGCCACAAACGTGGGCATGCCAATGCCGAGGTTCACATAGAAACCGTCTTGTAATTCTTTGGCAGCACGCGCCGCCATTTGGTCTTGACTCCAGGCCATGATTAAACCCCCGCCTTTTCTGTAATGGTCCGTTTTTCGATGCGCTTTTCAGGCGTTGCGTTTAGCACGATGCGGTGCACGTAAATGCCCGGCAAGTGGATATCGTCGGGCGCTAACTCGCCAGTCTCTACAATTTTTTCAACTTCAACAATGCAGATTTTTCCTGCCATCGCCACAGCTGGATTGAAGTTGCGTGCAGTTAAGCGGAAACGCAAATTACCCGATTTGTCCGCCACATCCGCCTTGACCAGTGCCACATCAGGCACCAGCGAACGCTCCATCACATAAGTCTCGCCATCAAATTCGCGTAGCTCTTTGCCGTCCGCCACCACCGTGCCCACACCCGTCTTGGTAAAGAAGGCTGGGATGCCCGCACCGCCTGCGCGCAGCTTTTCAGCCAGCGTGCCTTGCGGCGTGAACTCTAAGCCCAACTCACCCGCCAGATACTGCCGCTCGAACTCTTTGTTTTCACCCACATAGGAAGAGATCATTTTTTTGATTTGACGCGTCTGGAGTAACTTGCCAAGACCGAAATCATCCACACCCGCGTTGTTGGAAATAGCCGTCAAGTTTTGTACGCCAGAGTCTTTGACCGCATCAATCAAGGCTTCGGGGATACCGCACAGACCAAAGCCTCCGACGGCAATCAATTGGTTATCGGCCATCACGCCGTCTAGTGCCGCCTTGGCACTGGGGTAAATCTTGTTCAAAACAAAGCTCCTAAAAAAATTAATTTTAGCGGGTGGCTGTTTAGCGTCTTGTGCACACGCGCACACCCGCTACTTTGCGGATCGCCGCCATGACGGGAAGTAGCCTCGATGTATCGCTCACCTCAGCCGTAAACGTCATCCACGCTGTCGAGCCAGCGCTCCCTTTGACGGACTGCGTTTGCACGCCCACCACATTGATTTTGGCGGCTGAAAAGACTTCGGAAATATCGCGCAAGAGTCCATTCCTATCCGCCGCCTGCACACTCACATCGACAGGGTAAACGCTCTGGGAGGCCTTATCCTGTTTGACTTCACCCCAGGACACATCAATCACGCGGTCGCTCGACCTTGCCGCTATCTGTACAAAATTACTGCAATCCGCGCGGTGAATGCTCACGCCCTTGCCGCGTGTCACAAAGCCACCAATCGCATCGGGCGGTGCGGGTTTGCAACATTTGGAGAGCGTCGTCATCAGCGAGTCCACACCCACCACCAGCACACCACTCTTATCGTTGGAATGTTTTTTCGCTTTCGATTTTTTATAAATTAAAAACTCATCAGGCGGCAACAAATCCGTTGCTGGCTTGAAATGCGTTTCAATCGTTTTGAGCGAAAACTCATCCTTACCCACAGATTCAAACAATGCGTCAGCGGATTTAAACCCCAACGCATCGGCTAAATCTTCTAGCTTTGTGGCTGTCTTGCCTTCTCGCTGCAAGAGTTTCTCAACCGCCTCGCGCCCCCGCGCAATCGTCTCATCCAAAATTTGCGCATTAAACCAAGCACGCACTTTGGCACGGCCTCTGGCACTTGCCATAAACCCGAGTTCAGGATTAAGCCAATCACGCGAAGGTCCGCCCTCCTTGGTTGTGGTGATGGCGACGGTCTGCCCGCTTTGCAGCTTGGTATTGAGCGGGACCAGCACGCCGTCCACCGTGGCACCGCGGCAGCGGTGGCCGATGGTGCTGTGCAACTGATACGCAAAATCGACAGGCGTTGCGCCTTGCGGCAAGTCAATGATGGCGGCTTCGGGCGTGAGTACATAGATGCGGTCTTGCAGCACGGATGTATCCATCTTTGAACTATCGCCAGACACCTCGCGCTCCCAATCCAACAGCGCACGCAGCATCGCGATCTTGCGGTCGTACTCTCCCCCCGCTTGCACGCCGCTGTAACCCTTCGCGCCTGCTTC
>JANPAY010000219.1:0-2866 GCA_031430155.1 Comamonadaceae bacterium | reverse complement strand
CACCATAATTTTTACCCTTCAGGAGAACCACATGAGCACAGCCGTTGAGTCTTTGTTAGTTGAAAACCGTGTTTTTAATCCACCCGCTAAATTTGCCAAGAGCGCACGCATTGGTTCGATGACGCGCTACAAGGCGATGTGCAAGTCGTTCGACACGGACTTTGAAGGTACATGGGCGCGTTTGGCTAGGGAGAATTTGGTTTGGAAAAAAAGTTTCAAAAAGACGCTGGACGAGTCCAACGCACCGTTTTACAAATGGTTTGAAGACGGCACTTTAAATGCCTCTGCCAATTGCTTAGATCGCCATATTGGCACACCAACGGAGAACAAAACTGCCATCATTTTTGAAGCCGACGGCGGCGAAGTGACCAAAATCACTTACAGGGAACTTTTAGCTCGTGTCTCGCAATTTGCCAATGCTCTGAAAGCCCGTGGCGTCAAAAAAGGCGACCGCGTACTGGTCTATATGCCCATGACCGTGGAAGGCGTGATTGCCATGCAAGCTTGCGCCCGTATTGGTGCGACGCATTCGGTGGTGTTTGGTGGCTTCTCAGCCAAGAGCATCCAAGAGCGCGTGATTGACGCAGGCGCGGTCGCCATCGTGACAGCCAATTATCAAATGCGCGGTGGCAAAGAACTGCCCTTGAAAGCCATTGTGGACGAGGCTTTGGCGATGGGTGGCTGCGAGTCGATTAAGTCTGTGTTGGTCTATGAGCGCACACCAACGGCTTGCGCGATGAAGGCGGGGCGTGACCTCACATTTACAGAAGCACAAAAAGGCCAAAAGAAAACTTGCACCCCAGAAGTGGTGGGCGCAGAGCATCCATTGTTCATTCTCTACACCAGCGGTTCGACGGGCAAGCCCAAAGGCGTGCAGCACAGCACGGGCGGCTATTTGCTTTGGGCAAAACTCACGATGGAGTGGACGTTTGACATCAAACCCAAAGACGTGTTTTGGTGTACCGCCGACATTGGCTGGATTACGGGTCACACCTACGTGGCCTACGGACCACTAGCCGCTGGCGCAACGCAAGTCATCTTTGAAGGCGTGCCAACGTATCCAAACGCGGGCCGTTTTTGGCAAATGATTGAGCGCCATAAGGTCAGCGTGTTCTATACCGCACCCACCGCGATTCGCTCACTGATCAAAGCGTCTGAAGGTGATGCGGCGGTTCATCCAGCGCGCTCCGATTTGTCGAGCTTGCGCATTCTTGGCTCCGTAGGAGAGCCGATCAATCCCGAAGCATGGATGTGGTACCACAAGCACGTGGGCGGCGAGCGTTGCCCGATTGTGGACACCTTCTGGCAAACCGAAACAGGCGGCCACATGATGACGCCGCTGCCAGGTGCAACACCAATGGTTCCGGGCTCTTGCACATTGCCGTTGCCTGGCATTTATGCCGCCATCGTGGACGAGGTGGGGCACGACATCCCCAATGGCTCAGGTGGTATGTTGGTCGTGAAGCGTCCGTGGCCATCCATGATTCGTACGATTTGGAATGACCCTGAGCGCTTCAAAAAAGCGTACTTCCCAGAAGAGATGGGCGGCAAGACCTATCTTGCAGGTGATGGTGCGGTGAGATCGCTGGATCGCGGCTACTTCCGCATCACAGGCCGCATTGACGACGTGCTCAACGTTTCGGGTCACCGCCTAGGCACGATGGAGATTGAGTCCGCGCTGGTATCGATGACCGAACTGGTGGCAGAAGCCGCCGTAGTGGGTCGTCCCGACGATTTGACAGGCGAGGCGATTAGTGCCTTCGTGGTGCTCAAGCGTTCGCGCCCCACAGGTGAGGAAGCGAAAAAGATTGCGACGATTTTGCGTAATTGGGTCGCCAAAGAAATTGGCCCGATTGCTAAGCCGAAAGACATTCGTTTTGGTGACAACTTGCCTAAAACACGAAGCGGCAAAATCATGCGCCGTTTGCTACGCTCCATCGCCAAGGGCGAAGCGATTACGCAGGATATTTCGACGCTTGAGAATCCAGCGATTTTGGAGCAATTAGCCGAGGCGATTTAGGAATTTATTCCCTCTCCCTTGATGGGAGAGGGCTAGGGTGAGGGTGATGCATCCAAAAACGAATTGCACCGACTCGTCAAAACCAGCGTATCCCTAAACCCAAGCGTTGCCAGAGGCTGAATCGGCGTGGTCTCGTGGACGACCTTGGTGTCGTCCAGCAACAGTAGCGACCACGACTCTTGCAGGGTAAAGCGCTCGCCCGAGCTGCCAACGGCATCAAAGACTCGCGTTTCACCGCCTTTGATGTTTTGCCTGTTCACCATAAAAACACCGACTAAATCCACGCCATCGCGGTGCGCGCCTTCTGGCGTGGGGCGGCCTATGCCGCCGTCCACCGCTTCAATGCGGAATTGATGCGCTTCGATGCACTGGGTGCCTGTGCTCAATTGATTCGCGGTTTTGGCAAATGCCGTCAATAGTTTCTGCCACGTTGCTAACTCTACGATGTCAGCTGGCATGGGTTCAAACCAGCGCGTCATACCGCCGTGCAAGGCGTTGTAAGTCAGCGGCTGCCAATGCGCTCGGTGCGGAACGAGGGTGAGCGCTTCGCCCTGAAATTTGAACGACGAATGGCGACGTTTTCTGTAGCTCCCACCATCTTTGAGGTATTGATCGACAGGCATGTCGTTCCAGCTCGCCTGCATTTGACTCAGTTCTTGCAGTGAGCAGTTAGCCCAAGCGCATACGCTGGCGGCATTCAAGATAGCGTAGCCACGGGTTTTGAGTTGAACATCCAAATGGGCAAGATGTGTGAGTGGCGGAGAAATGTTGATCATTTTTTGAGCAAAGAAGAGTTATTTCAAAGGTGAACGCTCGGCTAACGATAACTGGTAATCAGCAACCCCA
>JANPAY010000218.1:0-12281 GCA_031430155.1 Comamonadaceae bacterium | reverse complement strand
TAGAAGGCGTCAAGGCTTCCGGCGGTGGGGCGATGCACGAGATTCGGTTCGGCATCCTCCCGCAGGTGCTGCCGTTGATCGCGAGCCAGGTGCTCTATTATTTCGAGTCCAACACGCGATCGGCCACCATCATCGGCATCGTCGGCGCGGGTGGCATTGGCCTGCACCTGTCGGAACAGATCCGCACGCTGGAATGGCAGGCCGTCTCGTTCCTCATCCTACTCATCCTCGTGACGGTGGCAGTCATCGACTGGCTGTCCGGGCGTCTGCGTCTCGCCATCATCGGAAAGAGGCCGTTATGAAGGCATATCCCGGCATTTCCGATACGGGGAAAACGGCACGCCAGCGCTGGATGGCCATACTCGCGCGGGCGACCACGACCGAGCTGCTGACCAACCGCCGTGTGCGCTCAGCCCAGGACCTGACTGATGCGCTGGGCCTTCACGTGCTGGGCACCGTGGGCTCGGCAACAGGCATGCCCAAACGCTTGCCCAACGGAGTGCCCGCATGAACACCATCATCAACGTCCCGCCGCAATCTGGCACCGCGGCGGCAAAACCTGCGGCAATGGGCGACGTTCTGGTGGATGCGGGCAGGTTGAATGCGCAGGACCTGGCACGGGTTCTGGCACACCAGCAGCAGCACAAACAACCCTTTGGCGAAACCGCTATTGGCCTGAAACTGGCCAGCAAAGAGGATATTGACTTTGCCCTGAGCAAGCAGTTTGATTACGACTACCTGAGTGCGCAAGACACCAGCCTGAGCCCTGATCTGGTCGCTGCCTACCAGCCCTTCAGCCGCGTGGGTGAGAACCTGCGCGCGGTGCGTACCCAGCTGATGTTGCGGTGGTTTAACACCGACCCTAACCATAGGGCGCTGGCCGTGGTCAGCCCCGGCCAAGGAGAGGGCCGCAGCTTTATTGCAGGTAACCTGGCCATTGTGTTTGCGCAGCAGGGACACCGCACACTTCTGGTGGATGCCGACCTGCGCGCTACGCCCGAGTACGGACAGCAGTCCCTGTTTCAACTCGACAAGGGCGCGGGGTTGTCCGGCATATTGGCTGGGCGGGCGGGGCTTGATGCCGTGCAGGGGATTAAAGGCTTGCCGGGTCTGGCGATCCTGCCAGCAGGTGCCTTGCCTCCCAACCCGCAAGAGCTGCTGGGCCGCCCTGCTTTTGGCCTGCTGCTGCAACTGGCAGCCCAGCAGTTTGACGTGATCATCATCGACACACCGGCTGCCAATGCCTTCTCTGACGCAGAAATCGTAGCGGCCCGCACCGGTGCGGCCCTGATCGTTGCACGTAAAAACAAGAGCCTGCTACCCCAGGCTGCCGGCCTAGTGCGCCGCCTGCAAGATGGCGGTGTGGCGGTGGTGGGGTCCGTGCTCAATGATGACTAGCAATAGTTGGCGCTGAGCCACTATGAGTTGCAATGGCTAAGGGCTGGGGTCCAAATCCAACACATCGTGAGCGATCGGCTTGGTCAGAAAAAACGCTGATTGGGCTGACGTTGGTTTTTGCCGTGGTGTGTGGCGCGGCTCTGGCTATTTTTGGGGGCATCGTTGCCATCGGGGTTTGTGGTTTGGCCTTGGGTATCGCTTTGCTACAAGTCCCTCGCGTCATGGTGTGGGCCATCGTGGTGGGGGGCCTGGGGGTAGTCGGTCTGGTTGAGCTGTACCTGCCGCAATTTCAGGCGATACGCTGGGGCGTCGCCATCTTGTCAATGTGCGTGGGCGTGATCAGTGCTGTGGCCTGGCTGGCTGAAAATCAAAAGAACCAACATGCCGTTACCGGCAGCGCGGCCTTGTTAGCCACCCTACTTCTGTTTGTCTGCACAGCCCTTCTGGCCACAGCCGCTGGTGGTTCCCCCCTGGGTAGTGCCATGGTGGGGCTTAAAAACTATTTCCAGATGTGGGGCCTGATGCTGGCACTGGCCTGGCTTGGTTACAAACCGGCCGATGCCACACGCTTCATCACCTTTCTGGGGTTGCTGGCCATGACCCAATTGCCATTTGTGTTGCACCAATTCCTGGTTCTGGTCCCGCAGCGCAGCGGGGTCGCTGACGGCGAGCGGGGCATTGTGGCGGTGGACATTGTTGCAGGCACATTCGGGGGCGACATGGGAGGCGGCGGCAGAACGTCGGACCTGGCTGTGTTGGTCGCGTTTGCCATCGTGCTGTTTTTCGCCCAATGGAAACAGGGGATTCGTCAGCCCCGCTCGGCATTGTGGTGCGTCGCACTCGCCTTCGCACCCATTTTGTTCAACGAAGCCAAGCTGGCGCTCGTGCTCATTCCGCTGGGGCTCTTCCTGCTGTTTCGTGAAACGCTGGTCAGGCGGCCACTGGCTTGGCTGGTGGGTGCCGGGGGGTTGACGCTGTGCATGGCGCTGGTGGTGGTTGCCTATTCATTTTTGCCGGGGGCAGAGAGCCAAAAATCAAAATCAGTTGTAGACTTCATCACTTTGTCCATTGAGTACAACGCGGGCGATCAGGGTTACGGGTTCGCAGTATTGAATCGCTCAACGGTCTACCCGTTCTGGTGGGCGGAGCATGAAAAAACAGGCGATGTACTGCACGTCTTGCTGGGGCACGGGCCGGGTTTTTCCAACTCCACCGCCATTGACCGGGGTGACATTGCCCAGGCCAGTCGCTACGCGGGCTACGACATTGGCCTGACGGGGCTGTCGTCCCTGCTGTGGGACACCGGCCTGCTGGGAACAGGTGCATTTGTCGTGATGCTCATCATGGCCTATCGCCTGGGCAGTCATCTGCGCAGGAAGTGGGCAGGCACCGCCCACGAGCCAGCGGTAATGGCTACGCAGATCGGCATTGTGATGATGGCGTTCAGCCTGTTGCACAACGACTTCGTGACCTTTGACATTGGTTTTCAAACCCTGCTGGCCATGATGCTGGGCTATCTTTTTGCAATGTCCAGAGCCTCAACCGGGGAAACATCTTGAGGCAGGCCACAAAACTGCTGGCAAAACTAGTGGCGAAACTAGTGGTAGTTGCGTGCGGTATTTTTCTGGGCCTGGGCCTGGCCCATGCAGACTCGGCATGCCTTACGGCCATTGCGGTACCTCGCGCGGGAAACAACAAAATTCAGGCCGATGCCTCGCGAAACGCCCGCACGCTGGAGCCGTCCTTTTTTGGGTTCAACCTGGAATGGCTGGAGTTCCAACTAGGTGTTTGGGATGGCACCACGCGCAGCGTCTTGCCAGGGGTTACTGATATTTTTCGCAAGTTTCCTGGCGCGGTGTATCGATTTCCAGGGGGCACCAACGCCAACCACCTAGACTGGCGCGACGCAGTGGGTCCGGCTGCTGCACGGCCCCCACGCAAACAGGTGTCATGGCTGGAGCCAGTGCGGGCCGAATTTGGAGTGGATGAGTATTTGCGGTTTGTCAAAGATGTGGGGGGCCAAGCCTGGTACGTGGCCAACCTGAATGGCTCGCTTGACGCAGCCACTGCCCCGGTACAGCTTGCCTCAAACGCGGGGCAACTGGCGGCCCACATGCACCAACGCGCGCGCGAAGGTTTTCCGCCCGTCTTGCGCTGGGAGCTGGGTAACGAGCTGGATCGTGCGCAATACAAATGGCCCCCTGAAAAACTGGCCAGTGTGGCACTGCAAGTCGCTGATGCCATTGTGCGCAACACTCCCAATGCCAGGTTTGTTCACCTGCAACAAGAGTACCCGGCACAAGCTGACAAGGGCTTCTCCGCGGCCCGATACAACAAGGAATTGCGTGCGCCGCTGGCCAAACTGGCACCTGAATTCGCATTGCACTTCTACTATGACGGCCCACCCAATGCGCCACCGGTAGACTTTTTTTTGAAGCAGCTATGTCAGATGGTTGACGGTGCACAGACCGAAGGCTCGCCAGGCAACATCTGGATCACCGAGCATGGCCGTGTCCCCAACGGGTTTTGGGCCAAGACACCCAAAGAACTGTGGCCGGCAACTGCCAACCTGGAAGCCGCAATCAGCCTGGCAGACATGCTGATTGCACTGGCTCAGTTGCCGCAGGTGCAAGGCGCTTTTACCCATGCGCTGGTGGCTTCTGGCAGCCCGTGGCCTTTGCTGCATCGCAGAGGCAATGGCACGGTGGAGCCCAGCACGACGTTGCTGGGGATGACGGTGCTGCGGCAGTCGATGCTGCCTGGTGTTTTGCCTGCCACCCAAACATCCGGGGTCAGTGGCACACTGGGTGCCCGCTATGCCGTGCGCAGCACCGTGCTGGCAGACGCCGTACGCAAGAACTTCACGGTATGGTCGGTGAACCGTTCACCGGCACCGCAAACACTGGAATTTGAATTGAAAAAAACAGCCACCCCAGTTCGCTACCAGGATGGAAATAGCCTCTCGGACGCGCAGGCAAATGCCAGCAACTATTTGTCCGGGTCACGGCTTGCGATTGCCAGCAATCAGGTCAAAGTCATCGCCAAAGGTGAGGCAAGCTGGCTGATTGAGCTTCCACCCAATTCAGTGTCGGCATTGCGTTTTGTGGCTGTGAGATAGCCGGGTCACCGACAACCCACTGTCACTGTTCGTATGCGTCTTTACTATTCCATTGTTGACCCCTACCCGGCGTACCGCTCAGACCTTGCCGAGCTGTTTGGTGTCGAGTTGAAAAAGTTGGGGCTGCAAACCGAATGGTTCATGGCCAGCGGACCCAAGGTGTCTCCGCCGGCTCCGGCCTATCAACATCAAACGGTCAATCTGCCGGTCGCCTGGTTTTCTGCCGCCAGTCTATTGGGTCGCCTGAGCTATTGGGCAACCGACCTCATGCTGATGAGCCGTCAGGCCATCCGCCCTGCGGATGCCATTCAATGTCGCGACAAATACCTAGCCTCTTTACTGGCCATTGTGGTGTCGCGCCTTGCGGGTGTACCTTTCTTTTATTGGTGCTCCTACCCGTTCCCGGAGCACGACCAACTGGCAGCCCAGACCCGGACGGGGTGGCGACGTTTGCTGGGGCAAGCCAAGGCCGCAGTTCGTTTTTTTCTGCTGTACAAAGTGGTGTGTCGCTTTGCCGACCATGTGTTTGTGCAAAGCCAGCGGATGAAGGAAGACATGCACAGGTACGGTGTGCCAACGGCCAAGATGACACCTGTGCCCATGGGTGTGTCCGCGCGCATGACGCACTGGGTTGCCGCACATCCCGTGGCCGTGGTGCCCTTGCGCATTGTGTACCTGGGCACCCTGGCCTCGGTGCGCCGGCTGGACATGCTGCTGGAGGCCTTTGTACTCGTGCGGCAAACGCTGCCAGATGCTCAGCGCGTCAATGCCCAGCTCATGTTTGTGGGGGATGGCGACCATCCTTCCGAACGACAGACGTTGGCAGACAAGGCCACGGCGCTTGGGCTCGGCACAAGCGTTGTGTTTACCGGATTTGTACCGATGGAAGAGGCGTGGTCCCTGTCAGCCTCAGCGGCAGTTTGCGTGTCACCGTTTTACCCAACGCCAGTGCTGTCATCCACCTCCCCCACCAAGCTGGTGGAGTACCTGGCGCTAGGGCGACCTGTGGTTTGCAATGACCATCCCGAGCAATCCCAAATCATCCGTGACAGCGGGGCGGGCTTGTGTGTGGCCTGGTCAGCCGACGCGTTTGCCAATGCCATCTCTGAATTGCTGTTGAACCCGGCTCGTGCAGAAGCCCTCGCCTCGCAGGGCCCCGCCTGGGTACAAGCGCACCGGACTTACCCCATGATCGCCCAGCAGGTCTGGGCGCAATACACCGACTTGATGAGCCGACCGCGATGACCGAGCGATATGGCCAGGAACGGGTGAAGCGGGGGCTCCTTCATTTCATGATTGGCAAGGGGGTCTCGTCTGTGGCGGGGTTTCTGGCCACCGTTCTGGTAATTCGGGCACTCACCATTGATGCATTCGCGGTGTACTCAGTGCTCACCGCGTTTGTGGCTTTGCTAACCGCCATCTCAGGCTTGGGTCTGGCCCACGTGCTGCTGCGCTACGTGCCGGAGCTGTATGCCCTGCATTACAAGACGGCACTGCGGCAACTGATCTCCAACGCGCTGTTGATCCGTACCGCGGCATTATTGGTGGCCACGCTGGTGGCTTATTGGTTTGAAGACAAATTGATGCCCGGCATTAGTCTGGAGGGGCAGGCCAACGCATTCAACGTGTTTTTGCTGGTGGTGGTGCTGCGTTCCAGCACCCATGTGCTGTCGCAGGTGCTGGAGTCCACGCTGCATCAAAGTCTGGCGCAATTGGCTTTCACGGTTGCATCGATCATTCGATTGGCAGGCATGGGTTACCTTCTGCACCGAGGCCAAGCCAGCCTGCTGGATGTGATTTGGGTGGAGGTGATTAGCGACAGCGCCAGCTTTTTGATTGGCTGCTTTGGCGTGGTGCAGGTGGTGCGCCACAACACCGGGAACGGTGCCACAGACAGCGCAGATGAACGTAAAGCCCCCACTGATGACGCTAATTGGTTGTATGTCAATCTGCACCAGATGGCGCGTTTCGCGCTAGCGGGCTATATACAGCATCTGGCCATCATGCCCTATGGGGGGCCCACCAATCGTCTGGTAGGCGGGCACATGCTGGCCGTGGGGGCACTGGCCAATTTTGGCTTTGCGCAGTCGCTGTATGAATACGTGGCGCGCTACCTGCCTGCGCAGTTGCTGGTAGGGCTGATACGGCCTATCGTGGTAGCACGCTACTGCGAACGACGCGACTTTTCAGTCGCGGCAAAGTTGTGCGGTCAAGTTCTGCAAATCAATATCCTGCTGATAGGCGCGGGGCTTGCCATGCTGGCCGTAGGTGGTGCAGAAATGCTGGCGTGGATGTCGGCGGGGAAGTATGGGGCCGAGGCGGCAACGGTGCTGGCCATGCTGCTCTTTGTGTTGCTGTTGGAAACCCAGCGGCAACAAATTGAGCTGCTGGTTCAAACGGTGGAGCAATACAGGGAGCTGATTGCCTCCAACATTCTTCTGGCCTGCTCGGTGTTCATCGCCATTCTGCTGATTCCCGCTTGGGGTGCCATTGCCTTCCCGGTTGCCAACCTGATCGGTCTGGTCGTTGCCAATGCATGGGTGCAGCACCGCATGCGCACCCTGGGCTACCGCTTCCCTCATGACTGGGCCAGCACCCTGAAGGTTGGGCTGGTGCTATTGACCTGTGGGTTTGCAGGGTTGGGGTTAAAACTTGCAGGCGTGCCCTGGGTCCTGGCCGTCTTGACAACCACAGCGCTCTATGGCGTGCTGGGCTATGTTTTTTGCAGAGGCATCGTTCATGCATTCATGAACGACCTGCTGGTTCGGCCTCAATCCACCGTGCCCTGATTCAGCGTATCTGACAGCAACGCCATGCCCTGGTCCCAGGCCAGCGCCATGTCGGCAAACAGCGGCGCTGCGTCCAGAGGGCGACCTGAGTTAACGGCCCGCGCTCCTTTGAGGATCAAGGCCTTGTTGCCTTGCGCGATCGTGTCAAAACAGGCCGCCGGCGCCACCAGCGCCGGGTAGTTGAATTCCGCCAGCCAGCGCAGGTGCGCCCCCGCCAGTTCAAATGCCGAACCTGCCTGCCGGATGCAGGCAAACGCCCAGGCGTGGTAACGGGGCAATCCCTGGGCTTGCAACGCAGGCAAGTCCCGCTCAAACCGCTTGCCGAACCGGCGCAGTGGGTTGGATGCGGGCCGCCGCTCAACATGCCGTTGAAGCAAACGCCATGAACGCGCCGCCAAATCATCGGGCGGACGCCGCACCAGCCGGTCAATACGTATCAGTTCAGCAAACAGTGGCAAAAAGAGAGTGTCGGGGTCAGCCTCAAGACGAAACAACTGGGTAAAGTCTTCACCCGAAAGCTCAAAATAACCCGCGTTGTGAAAATACCCTAACCGACGCGCACCCACATCCAGGTTGGCCAGCAAAACAGTGGTCTTGGTGTGCTTCGTGCGGTAGTCGGTGCCAGCCGTGTCGGGCAGCCAGTAAGCGTCTGCCTCGGTACAAATAAGTTTGCCTGCGCCCAGGTGCTCCACGGCATGCTCCAGCAGCGGTCGCCAGACGGTCAACTCCTGCACGTCAATGCCATACAAATCGCGCAGCTCTTCCAGTGAAGGCTTGAAGAACGTCCACTGGTCGTCCTCAAAATCCACCGCCAGCGTGAACGGCAGCATGGCATGGGGTTCCAATTTCAACGCATGCAGCAGCTCAATCCACAAATCGCCATAGCAATTTTTCTCGACCCACATAGCCTCTTCGCCATGCAGGCTGTGCCGCTGGTAAGTGGCGGGGATCAGCCCCGGAAATACTTCCACGCGGCTCATGGCCAGAGTTGCGCCCGCACGGCATCGGGCCACGCCATGGGGTCAAAGCCATGGGCCTTGATCAACGCCAGCGTCACGCGCTCCAGACCGAACCCCAGACATGCTGTGTGCGCCACAGATTCGTCTGCGTTGCGAATGCCAAACTTGGAACTAAAGTGGTCCTGGTGCCAGTTGAACGAGCAGATGGCGGTGGGGTTTTCGAGCGAAATGACCGGTACCAAAATTTCAAATTTCAACCGCTGGTCAACCTGATTGGCAGCCAACATCTTGCCCACCCGTCCAAAAAATGGGTCGGAGGCCACGTCGCTTTGCACTGGCAAGCCCAAGCCGCGCAGCAGCGCCAACCCACGCAGTAGCCAGGCATCGCGCCAGGCCACCACGTCGTCAGGCTTGCCCACCCGAATGAACTCGCGCATGCGAAACGCCTGCAACCGGGTGGGCTCTTCAGACGGCTCGTGGCGGTACACCCAGTTCAACACCGTCACCAGCCGACCACCATTGGGTAGCAGGCCACTGAAGGTGGGGTAAACCGGGTAGCAGGCGGCGGGCGTAAGCATGACCTCGGTGATGTCAAGCAGGTCTTCCCAGCGCGCGCCGCTTTGCACGCGCGTAGAAAGCTCACGGGCCTTGGCATCATTGCCAAAGAAGCTGTGCACGGAACCCGCCAGTTGCGGGAAGTTGTCCATGTAACCCACTTTTTCAATGAGCGCACGGGGCAAAATCGGCGGGAACATCAGCTCCTCGGCCCCATCGGGCGCGGCGATTCGGGTCACCAGGTCATTGAAGCGGCGCAGGATGTCTTCAAACACAGGCCCGCGCCCATAGCCACCTTTGATGCCGGTGGGGATGATCAGCTTGTGTTCAACCAGGCTGGCGTAAAAGGTCTCAATATCGTACGCCGCACTCGGCCTGGAAACTACATCGGCAGATTGAGTAGATTGAGTGGCGGTCATGGCGCATCCTTGAAAACGAGCAGCATGGACGCGCTCTTGGCGGCAATCCGGTCATTTGAAATCATCAGTGAGGCTGACAACGAATCACGGTATTGCCGCCCCAGGCTGAACGGACTGTCGTTCTTGTAGCCCAGAATGCCCACGATCTGCAAAGCACGGTGCACGATCTGGGGGGCCGCTTCCGAGCAGGCGATCTTCAGGTTGTTCAGGCGCAGCGCCCAGCCAATGCTCAACAATTCTTCCTGGCCTGCCGCACTGGTCGCAATTTCATCAAACGCCTGTGCGGCAGACAGCCAGTTCTGCTTCATGCTTTGCAGTTGCATGGACACTTCGGCCAGCCGGGTGGCCGTAGGCGGCACGGCGCCGGGGGTTTTCCGCGCCTGACCGCGCACAAAGTTAGCTGCCTTGCCCACCGCATCGGCGGCAATGCCCCACCACAACGAGGCCCACAAAATATGCGAATACGGCACCATGGTCTGGGCCGAGCTGTCTGCGTAGTCACCGGGCACAATTTGCTGCGCGGCCCCAGCAGATTCAAGACGAAACCCAGGGCTGGAGGTGCCACGCATGCCCATAGTGTCCCAACTGGTGGTTTGCGTCAAAGTGCAATCTTCACGTTTGACCAGCACCAGCACCTGGTCGCTGGCCGAGGCCTCCTTGTCCCGACGGCAGGTAACGAGAATGGCATTAGCATGGGCGCAATAGGAGCCCGTAGTGGCATCCTTGTTCAGGGCAAATCGACCGTCCCCCTGACGCTCCACGGCACAGATGCTGGAGCGCGTATCGCCATAAGTTCCCACCTCCGAGGTCATGGAGGCAAGCAAATACTGGTGCTGCACCAGATCACGCAGATAACCCCGAAAAAACTCGCTCTCCAACCCATGACGTGCAATGCAACCCAGTTGGATGTAGTGCATGGTAAGCACCATACCGCTTGAGCCACAGGCCTGTGACAAGGTAGAGCACAACTGAGTCAGCTCCAGCATGCTGCACCCGGCGCCCCCAAGCGCTTTGGGAACGGCGGCAGACAGCACGCCTGCCTGCCGCAGTGCGGCAAGGGTTTCGCAGGGGAAGCGGGCCTGGCTGTCAACATCGGCTGCGTGGCAGGCTGCCACTTCGGTGGCAATGCGACGCGTGGCTTCGATCAAAAAGCCAAAACTTTGATCGACGCGTGGGGGTTCTGGAGTCATCTGAACACTTATTCTGCATGGACCAGCCCACAATAGGACAGGACACTTGAATAATACCGCCCTGTCACTGTGAGGCACGCAAGATGTTGGCTCACTTGCCGCGTAATGTGAAGAATTTCACACAGCCTGCGCACGATGACAGTGCACGGCCATGCAGCCTTGTGAGATGCCCCTCTAAAATGCAGGAACCATGAGCCACCCTCACCTCAGCGTAGATGCACTGCCTGTGCGGTTTCCACCTGGCATTCGTGTGGGTTTTGATCTGGTTCAAATCAGCCGTATTGCAGAGTCGGTTCACCAGTTTGGTGACCGCTTCAAACATCGCATGTTCACCGCCCATGAACTGGATTACGCCAACCTCAACGAAGGCCTGTGCTTTGAGCGGCTGGCCGCGCGGTTTGCGGCCAAAGAGGCGACCATCAAAGCACTGGCCTTTGGCGAGCAAGGCGTTGGCTGGCGGGAGATCGAGGTTTGTAGATTACCTGACGGTAGTTGCCACATTGCGCTTCATGGCCGCGCAGCGGTGCTGGCAAGTCACATGGGAATGACCCAAATGGCTTTAAGCTTGAGCCATGATGGGGACTACGCAGGTGCCATCGTCACCGTGCTTTGCACCATACCCGAATCACTGACCTGAATCACTTTAATTATTTGTTGATCCTTTACCAATGAGCACCACAGAACAAGCTGAAGCCCAGATCCGCACGGTTCTTCGTGACCATGGCCGTCTGAACAAGGATGTGAGCCTGCTGGAGGCCAGCGCAGATCTGTATCAGGCAGGCATGACCTCGCACGCCAGCGTCAATGTCATGCTGGCCCTGGAGGGCACGTTCGACATTGAGTTTCCCGACCACATGCTCAAGCGCAGTGTCTTCAACAGCATACAGTCGATTCACTCCGCGCTGAGTGAGCTGACGGCGGTCTAACGTTGCCAATGAGCCTGCCAGCTCGAGGCATCAGCCACCACAGGCAGACACTGCTGCTGGCAGACTGGTTCATTTGCGCGGCACCGCCGGGAGACGGGGGTCAGCCCGCCCCCGGCACGCAAGATGCATGGACCGCCATCAAAGCATTGAAGCCGGTCGCCGCCGCCTTGCGCGACCTGAATCAATGGTCTCTTGACGAACCCGCCCGCCGCATTGACGCGCAGGACTGGTGGTACCGGCTGACCTTTGATGCGCCGCAGGCAACCGAAGGAGAAGCCGTTTTTCTGGGCTTTGATGGCCTGGCCACCCTGGCCCAGGTCTGGCTCAACGACGTGGCTTTGCTGGTCAGCACCAATATGTTCGTGGCACACGCGGTTGATGTCAGCCGCCTGCTGAAGGCAACCGGTAACACGCTGCTGATTCGTTTCAGCGCGCTGGATACTGAGCTGGGCGCCAAACGCAAACGCCCCCGGTGGCGGGCACCGATGATCGAGAACCAGCAACTGCGCTGGTTTCGCACCACCGTGCTGGGACGCACGCCGGGCTGGTCACCACCGGCTGCGGTGGTGGGCCCGTGGAGAGACATTTGGCTGGAGCGCCGCAGCACCATTGACGTTCAGGCCGTGCGCCTGAGAGCCATCGTTGATGGCACTGACGGGCTTGTCAGCTGCCATTTGAATGGGCAGGCCGTGGCAGACACCTCACGAATAGAGTCTGTCAACTTGCAGATAGAGCGTCAGGGGCGCGTTGAGTCTCACTTCCTCGAACCCATCTCACCCTCTTCAACTGCCGCCGCCACAGCCACTTACTCTGGCACCCTGAGAATCAAAGGCGTTGACCTGTGGTGGCCCCACACCCATGGTGATCCAGCGTTGTACCAGGCCAGCCTGCGAATTCGCGTGACGGGCTGCGCCGACGCAATCACCG
>JANPAY010000217.1:0-1801 GCA_031430155.1 Comamonadaceae bacterium | reverse complement strand
ATTTATTCCTGCAACAACCCCAACGCCAGCTTCACCAACTCATCTTCAAACTCATCCCCATCCAAGAGCGGCGAATCCTCCAAAGCCGCGCTGCGTATGGCTCCCAAGATAGAGCGCGTCAGCACAAACATGAGCGCTGGCGTGGGCTGCCGCCATCCTGCTTTGCGTTTTCTGGATAGCGCCAGCGCAATGCGCTCGCTAGTCTCGCGCACGGCAACAGTAATTTGATCTTGATCGCCGTAGCGCCAGGCGAACCTGACGAGCGAGCGCCACGTTTTGCCGCCTCTGGCAAAGGTGCTGAGGTTCATGTGAATAAATTGACGCAGGACGCCCTCGTAATCCACTTCAGTTTGCTGCTCTGCCGCGGTGAGTAACTCATGCAACCTGTCCATATGCGCACGCCTCGCTTTGTCGGTCATCGCGTGAATGATGGCTTCTTTGGTGGGAAAGTATTGGTAGAGCGTGCCAATCGAAAAACCCGCCTTTTGCGCAATCTTGTTCGTGGACAAAGCACTGACGCCGTCTTGCTCCACAATCTGAGCAGTTGCCTCAAAAATGGTTTCAATCGTTTTCTGTGCCCTCCCCTGCATTGGCTCGCGGCGCAAGCTGGCTATGGGTTTGACGACTCGTGTGGTTAATTTTTTATCAGGCATAAAACGCGAATGTAATCTGAGCGAGATGCGAGTTTGAAATCTGAGGAATCCTCAGTATAGTCACCCTCCATGAACACCTCCACTATCGACCACAGCCCGGATCTGACGATTCGCAAATTCCTCATCAACTTGGAAGACGGCTTTCCGCGCCATTGGCACGGTGATGCGTTTCAAACGCAGCTCTACAACGCCCTATCTATGAGCTTTCCTGCTGGCGAGCAAGCATTTATTGACTCGGTGCGCGATTGCTTGCCGATGCTGCCAGCGGATGCTAAGTACGATGCGCTTCGCACGAGCGCCAAAAACTTTATTGCGCAAGAAGCCACGCATCGCCGCATCCACGAGCGCTACAACGCTGTGCTGACGCAGCAGGGCTTGGTCAACCACTGGCAGGATTGGATTCCCAAGCGCCTCGCCAAGTTCAAAGCCAAGGGCGTGCACCCGCTTAATTTTTTGGCAACCACAGTTGCCTTTGAGCACATGACGGCTGTATTAGCTGATTTGATGTTTGAACATCCACAGTTACTGGAAGGTGCCACGCCTGATATGCAAGCGCTGTGGGCTTGGCACTCCAGCGAAGAAAGCGAACACCGCTCATTGGCGTTTGACCTTTACGCGGCACTGGGCGGCAAGTACCGTAACCGTATCATTTGCTATGTCATTGCCGTCGCTTCGTTTGCGTACGAAACGACAGCGCAAACGGCGATCAATTTGTGGCATGACAAAACACTGTTCAAACTGCCCACGCTTTGGGGCTTTTTGAAGCATGGATTCCATCCCACACGTGGCATGTTTATTTTGATGTTTAAACCGATGTGTGAGTTTTTTAGCCGTGACTTTCATCCTTGGAAAAATCGTAGCCAAGCGCCCGCGCAGCACTGGCTAAGCCAGAACCAAGCCCGCTGGCAAGCTGTGGGGGCTTAAGGGCGAGCAGTCAATGAAAATCTAGCTCAGGATGACGCTGCCAAAGTGCAAGCCAGCCTTGACGTAATCGTTTTCTCCAACCTGCGCCCCTGCTCCATGCGTCCTCCCATGTCTGGCCGATGAGGTCGCGCTGTTCGTTGTCTAACAACCATTTCAAAATCGCCGCTGCTTGCTCCAAATCTTTGCTTGACTTGGTGCGCTCGGCAATAGGACGCTCGCCATAA
>JANPAY010000216.1:0-11613 GCA_031430155.1 Comamonadaceae bacterium | reverse complement strand
AACGCCTTGCTGGCAAGAGCTAGGGACGGCAATACCCTCCAGCTCTAGCACCTCAAGGATGCTTGCATCAGCGGGGACTTCGAAGGTTTTACCTGTACGCTCTAAGACGATTTGAAAGGAAGTATCAGACATTTATTCAGCAACAATTTTTAAGTCTTGGATGACTTTGCCATATTTTGCATTATCCCCTGCATGAGCGCGTGCCAGCACGGCAGCGTCACCGCCACTCGAAATCGTGCCCATGGTGCGAAGGCGCTGCTGCACATCAGGTGCCTTCAAAATTTCGTTCATGGCGGCATTGAGCGTAGCCACCACACTGGCGGGCATCCCCTTTGGCCCCATCACACCCAGCCAAGCCATCACGTCCGCATCCTTCACGCCAACCTCTGACAGTGTGGGTACGTCTGGACTGAGCACAGAGCGCTTGCCGTCAGCAATTGCAAGATTCAGGACCTTGCCACTCGCTACATGTTGTGCCATAGGGCCCAAGGTACTGATAGCAAACTGTAGATGTCCACCCACCAAATCCGTCACCACAGGTCCTGTGCCGCGATACGGCACTTGTTGCAATTTTGTACCCGTTGAGCGGTTAAACATTTCTCCCAGCACATGCATCGGTGAGCCACTACCGGGCGAGCCGTAGGTTTTAACTTTGTCAGCTTTGGCCGCGTCCAGCAAATCCTTCACGTTTTTGATGCCCGAGGCCGTGTTCGAAAATAAATAAAGGGGCTGCGTGCCAATTTGCATGATCGAGGTGAAGTCATGTAACGTATCGTAAGTCGCACCCGACCCAGGCTTGAGCACTAGCAAAGCAGTCGAAATGGTACTTGGCGTAAATAGCAGCGTATGCCCGTCTGCTGGAGCTTTAGCCACTAGCGCATTGCCAATCGTGCCGCTGGCGCCAGGCTTGTTTTCGACCACAAATGATTGACCAAACTTTGCGCCCAAACGCTCGGCAAAGATACGTGCAATCACATCGGTGTCGCCGCCAGCTGGATAGCTGACGATGATGGAGACGGTCTTACTGGGGTACGTCTGAGCGACCGCAGGCGCAGCGCATAACGCACCAAGCGCACAGAGTGCAGATCCCAGACTCAGTTTGAATGAAGACATCATTGCGTTTCCTTTTAGTTGTATAGAGGCTTGAGTCTAATCAAGCCACATACTAGTCTCAGCCTAGGGTAAACCCACATTTCACGTGCGAGGTTTGAAATCCTTGACTGCAATCAAGCCGCAAATTTGCAAACTAAGGCCAAGCACAATAGCATGTCGTCTTTGTCGTTCCTACATCCATGCTAGACACCGCACAATTCTCGTCCTTGTTACGTCACTTACCGCTCTTTGCACAGGCAGAGGAGAGCGATATTGCTGCGCTGGTGGATGTGGCTTCGCTCATCAAGGTAAAAAAACGCCAAGTCGTCTGCAAACCCAGCGATCCTTGCGAAGGCTTTCATATCGTTGCCTATGGGCGCGTGATGATTTCTCTTCAAACCAATAGCGGAACAGAAAAGCCTTTGGATGTGGTCGAGGCTGGGGAAACCTTTGGCGATATCACCATGTTTTTAGAGCAGCCCTATTACCTGAGCGCCACAACACTTGAGGACAGCCTGCTGGCCTACATTCCGCGTTACGCGTTTTTGCAATTGATTGAGCGCGATAGCCGCTTTGCACTGCGCATGTTGGCGTCTCTCTCCTTGCGCATGCGCGAGGTCGTCGAAAATATCGAGTTCACTAGCCACACGACACCCCTTGCAAGATTGGCTGTGTATTTGCTGCGTAGCTATCCGCACACGTCACAGTCAGATCAGCCGGTAAAGTTCGATCTGGCGCTCAACAAAAATCTGATTGCTGCAGCGCTAGATTTAGCCCCAGAAACACTGTCCCGCAGCTTCAGAGAACTGCAAGATCGCCTTTTGATTTCAATCGAAGGTAAGACTGTGACTTTGAATAACCTGACCGAGCTAGAAAAGCTTGTCCCCTCTTTATGACCCAACTTGCCAACCATCGCATTCTCATCACAGGCGCAGCAAGGGGCCTAGGCGATGCCTTTGCCCGTGCGGCTTTGCAAGCAGGTTCGCGCGTGGTTCTGACCGATGTTTTGGACGAACGCGGCTTGCAGCTCGCGCTTGAATTGAACGCCCAGTTTGACGGTCGCGCCAAGTATGTGCACATGGATGTGAGTCTTAGTGCATCCGTCAACGCCGCGATGTCTGAAGCTATTAACTGGCTTGATGGACTCGACGGACTCATCAACAACGCCGCCGTGACCAATTCAGGCGGCAAGGCTATGGAAACCATTTCTGAAGACATCTGGGACAAGGTAATGGCTGTCAATGTGAAAGGCACCTGGCTCACCACGGTAGCCGCCAAGCCACACCTAATAAGGGCTAGCGAAGAGCGTGGCTTGGGACGCATTGTGAACGTAGCCTCCGACACTGCGCTGTGGGGAGCGCCCAACTTGATGGCGTATGTCGCCAGCAAGGGCGCCATCCTTGCCATGACGCATTCGATGGCACGGGAACTGGGAGAGCACGGCATCACGGTGAACGCGATTGCACCTGGACTCACCATAGGCGAATCGACCGAATACGTGCCGCAAGCCCGGTACGAGCATTATAAAAATGGCCGCGCCATCAAACGCGAACAAACCGCAGACGACATCACCGCTGCGGTGCTGTTTTTGTTGTCAAAAGAGAGCGGCTACATCACAGGGCAGTTGCTTCCTGTGAATGGCGGCTTTGTGATGAATTGAAAGGAAACCATGAACACACCCACCACTTCTGCAAACGACCCAGTCTTCAACACTCGTGGTTTATTGGATGCCAATATTCCCGACGAATCTGACACCCAAGCGGCGATGCAACAAGGCGATAAGAGCTTCGCTGATTGGCTAGATAGCCGTGTGGCACGCTTTGCGACCAGACGCTACGACTGGGATGCCTTGAAATTTCAAGCCGACTACGACCCCAAATACCGCCGCGCTCAAATGCGCTACGTGGGTACGGGGGGCACAGGCATAGCAGCTGATATGAACACCGTGCCTGCCGGCCATTTCACTTTTTCGACAATGGTCATTCCAGCGGGGCACGAAGGCCCCTCACATATCCACTACGACGTTGAAGAAATATTTTTCGTCATGCGCGGCGCGATGAAAGTGATTTGCGAGCGGCGCGATGCGGCAGGAAAAGTCACCGATCGCTGGGAGAGCATCGTCAGGGAGCGCGACCTCATCAGTGTGCCCCCAGGCGTGTACCGAGAAGAGATCAACATCGGGGACGAAGATGCACTCATGTGTGTCATGCTGGGCTCGCCCACACCGATTACGCCTGTCTATCCACCTGATTCGCCATTGACAAAAATCAAACGCGACAAAAAATGATTGATTTTTTACAAGCTGGCAATGCAGCCCAAGTGACGCATGTGCTGCTGCACGGCATTGGCTCTAACGCGAGCAGTTGGCAATATCAATTAGAGGCGGCAAGTGCAAGGGATGATGTACGCGTGTTGGCATGGAATGCCCCAGGCTATCTGGGCAGCCCTCATCTTGATATGGATGCACCTACAGCCCGTGACTATGCAACTGCAATGTGGGCTTGGCTAGATAGTTTGAGTGTCACTACACCGATCGTTTTAGCTGGGCATTCGCTAGGGTGCCTCACCGCTACTGCCGCTGCTGCCATGCAGCCCACACGTGTTCGCGAACTGCTCCTGCTATCGCCTGCACGGGGTTACGGCGCGGTGAGCGAGGCGGAGCGCCTAGAGAAATTGCAAAGCCGATTAGCCGTGATGAATCAGTTGGGCATTGCGGGCATGGCTACAGCCAGAAGCGCAGCGCTCCTAGCACCCAATAGCCCACAAGCCTTATTAGATAAGGCTTGCAGCCTGATGACGCAGTTGAACGAACGCGGCTATACGCAAGCGGCCACGATGCTGGCGAATGGCGATATCGCTCTTGATTTAGCAAAAGTCACCTGCCCTGTTCGCGTCGCCGTTGGTAGCTTGGACACCATCACGCCGCCCGCGGCTTGCGCCAAAGTTGCAGCGGCTGCGAACACCAAGCTTGTTGATTTAGGTACGGTCGGACATTTGTGTGCTTTGGAAGCGGCAGATGCAGTGAATCGTTTTATTGAACTCACACTTCTCTCTCCAACCTCTCTCCCACAAGGGGAGAGAGGCTTAATTACCGTCGGCGATTTGTGTGCCGAATTTTTAGCAAGCATTGGCGTACGCGCTGCCTTTGGCGTCATCTCTATCCACAACATGCCAATCTTGGATGGTTTTCACACGCGCGGAAAAATCAGGTTTGTCTCCGCGCGTGGCGAAGCGGGCGCTTGCAATATGGCGGACGCATACGCAAGGGTCAATCAACACTTGGGAGTCGTCGTCACCAGTACGGGCACAGGCGCGGGCAATGCCGCAGGCGCAATGGTCGAAGCGCTAACGGCAGGTACGCCGATGCTGCATTTGACGGGGCAAATTGAATCGCCCTATCTTGATCTCAATCTAGGTTTTATCCACGAAGCGCAAGACCAACTCGGGATGTTGCGTGCGGTGGGCAAAGCCGCTTACCGCATCAGTAAACCCGAGGAAGCACTAGAAGTTCTGAAGCAAGCTGTAACGCTAGCGTTCACACCGCCTTGCGGCCCTGTGAGCATTGAAATGGCCATTGATGTACAAAAAATGCAGTTGGAACGACCTGCCGACCTGCAAGCCACATCAGGATTGACTTTGCAAAGCCTCTTGCCTGTAGCCCAATCCCCGTCTGGACTACAGCTTGACGCCTTAGTGGAAGTTTTCAAATCCAGCAAACGCCCGCTGCTCTGGCTAGGCGGCGGCGCTCGGCAAGCTGGCGCGGCAGTAGATCGCTTAGTGAAGTTGGGATTCGGTGTGGTGACCTCCGTGCAAGGACGCGGTGTTGTGCGGGAGGATCATCCGCAAAGCATGGGCGCGTTCAATTTGCAAAAAGCTGCGCAAGATTTGTACGCAGCCTCGGACGCCATGCTGGTTGTGGGTTCTCGCCTGCGCAGCAACGAGACGCTGACCTACAAATTGCAATTACCCAAGAACCTTTACCGCGTTGACGCTAATCCCAAAGCTTGTGATGCCCATCCTTACATCGCGCAGCAATTTGTTTGTGCCGACGCATCGCTCACGCTAAACGCCTTGGCTGATAAGCTGGAGGGTCAAACAGACATCGACAGTACATGGACAGCGCAGATTCAAACCGCGCGCAAGGCGGCTGAAGTCCAAGTAGATAGCGGCTTAGCAGCGTATGTTTCGCTCAAAAATACTGTCAAAGATTTAGTCGACACCGCCACAAAACGTCAGCCTGATTCACCCCCGGCTTGGGTACGCGACATCACGCTATCTAACACCATGTGGGGCAATCGCAGCGTCAATCTAACCAAGCCGTGGCAAGGCGTGCATGCACTGGGCGGCGGCATTGGTCAAGGTTTGCAAATGGCTATCGGAGCCTCACTAGCCGGCCTTGGCACGGGCAACAAAAAAGCGATTGCACTCGTTGGCGACGGCGGCTTGATGCTAAACGTGGGCGAGCTAGCGTGTGCGGTGCAAGAGCGAGCGAGCTTGCTGCTCATCGTCATGAACGACCAGCGCTATGGCGTGATTAAAAACATTCAAGATGCAGACTACGGCTCGCGCCACGCGTATGTGGAACTGCACACGCCCGACTTTGCCAAACTTTGCGAAAGCCTCGGCGTGCGGCATCATCTTTTAGCTTTACCCGAACAGTCAGAAGCCACACTGGATAAGGCTTGGCAGCAAGTGGAGGCTGGTAACGTGGTGATGGTAGAAGTCGATATGCAAACGTGGGGCGAGTTCGCGGTGAAGTTTGCGGGACCTCCGCGCAAGGTTTAATTCAAAGGATGACGGGATGCTAAATATCACCTTGATTGGCTTCGGCGCTATCGCCAAAGTCATACTCAAACACCTAGAGTCGCGCACCCGCCTCTGCGTAGCGCATGTGGTTGTAATGCCTGCCGAATTGGGCGCTGCCCGCGCTGCTTTGCCAGCCTGCGTAGCCGTGCAAACTGAAGTCCCATCGAAAACCGATTTGGTGCTGGAGTGCGCGGGCCATGCGGCTTTGGCAGCGCACATCATCCCAGCGCTCGAGCGCGGCGTACCATGCGCGGTGTTATCGATTGGCGCGCTGTCCGAACGCGGACTGCCCGAGCGTCTACAAGCTGCTGCCGAAGCGGGCAACACGCAAGTGCATTTGCTTAGCGGTGCGATTGGTGCGATTGATGCTTTGGCTTCGGCCAAATTAGCGGGATTGACTAGCGTCACCTACACAGGCCGCAAACCACCCCTGGGCTGGAAGGGCACGCCAGCTGAAGGCTTGTGTGATTTGGCGAATCTAAAAGAAGCCACAGTCATACTGCAAGCCACAGCCCGTGAAGCTGCCAGCTTGTATCCCAAAAATGCCAACGTCGCAGCGACTATCTCACTAGCGGGGCTTGGCATGGACGCCACCCAAGTGCGTTTGATCGCCGATCCCGCGGTCACCGAGAACATTCACTTGATTGAGGCCATTGGCGCGTTTGGCAGTTTCAAGCTGGAGATGCGCGGCAATCCGCTACCAGAGAACCCCAAAACATCCATGCTAACCGTGCTCTCGGCGCTACGATTCTTGGACAACCGCGTCAACAGCTTGACGATTTAAAGCCCCTATGACCACACACACACCCCCTCACATTCAAACCTTGATTGCAGGTCAGTGGCGCGACGCATCGGGCGCACCATACTCAACCGAATACCCATTCGATGGCTCGGTTGTCGCGACGCTTAACGCCGCAACCGTGGGTGATGTCGATGAGGCTGTGCAAGCCGCCGAAACTGCACGGTTATCACCAGCATGGGCAGGGTTGATGCCGCATCAACGCGCCGCGTTCCTGCACAAGATCGCTGCTGGCATTCGCGCACGTGCCGAAGAACTGGCCCAGTTGCAAATGCTGGATAACGGCAAACCCATGACCGAGTGCCGAGGCCTGGTTGCCAGTGCAGCAGGTACGTTCCAATATTTCGCTGCGGTCTGCGAGACGTTTGAAGATGCTGTCACACCGCAGCGCGGCGAGTTCATGACGATCAGCACGCATGAGCCGCTTGGCGTGGTGGGCGCAATTACGCCTTGGAATTCGCCTATCGCATCCGAGGCGCAAAAGCTCGCGCCCGCGCTGGCAGCGGGCTGCGCTGTCGTGATCAAGCCCGCAGAAATTACGCCGCGTATGGCGATTGAGCTGGCGCGGATTATTGATGAATCTGGTGTCGGCATGGGTGCGGGTGGCGCAGACATTCCCAAAGCTTTGATCAGCGTCGTACCAGGCAAGGGAAGCGTAGTGGGTGATGCGCTGGTACGGCATCCGCTCATCCGCCGAATCGCTTTTACTGGCGGTACGGTCGTTGGCAAAGGCATTGCCAAGTTGGCTGCCGAAAAGCTAATGCCTGTGTCACAAGAGTTAGGCGGCAAATCGCCAACGATTGTTTGCGCCGATGCAGATTTAGATGTGGCGGTGGCAGGCGTGCTGTACGGCATTTTTAGCTCGTCGGGCGAGAGCTGCATCGCGGGCTCGCGCTGCTTTGTGCACACCTCCCAATATGACGAATTCAAACTGCGCTTAGTCGCTAGGGCAAAGGCGCTCAGAATGGGCGACCCTAGCAATGAGCGCACGCAAATGGGCCCGCTCATTAGTAGCTCGCATCGCGCAGGGATTGAGCGTTATGTCGCCATAGGATTAGCTGAGGGCGGCAAGTTGCTGTGCGGCGGGGCACGTCCAGCCAAGCTTGCAGATGGATCGGATGCGGCACATGGCTATTTTTACGAACCTACTATTTTTGAGGGTCTAACCAACACCGCGCAGATGTGCCGTGAAGAAATTTTTGGACCCGTGCTCGCACTCATCCCCTACTCGGATGATGCCGACTTAATTGCGCAGTGCAACGACAACGAATACGGTCTTGCGAGTGGCATTTGGACCAAGGACTACCAGCACGCATTGAAGCTGGGCAAGGCTTTGCAGACCGGCACTGTGTGGATTAACACCTACAAAGTGTTCAGTATTGCCACAGCATTTGGTGGCGTTAAAAATAGCGGCATGGGACGCGAAAAGGGTTACGCCTCCATCATGGAATATATGACGCAAAAGAGTTTTTATTGGGGTTTGAGTGAACACCCGAACCCGTGGAGCCAATCATGATTGAAGGCATAGATTCGATAACTTACTCAACCGACGGTACGGCAGAGAACTGGGCTGCGTCCAAAAAATTCTTTTTGGATTGGGGCTTAGCGCTGCTAAGCGAATCGGACGGTGAACTCATCTTTGAAACCTTAAACGGCTCTCGCGTATTAGTGCTCGCGCCCGATCACGCATCGCTCCTTGGCACAACGCCCATGGAAGCGGGCGCAACGCTACGTGAGGTGGTCTGGGGTGTTTTAGATAAAGATTTGCTGCGCACGCTACCTGCCCAAAGCCTTGACCCACATGGTCTACGCATCAAATTCCAGCTGAGTCGCAAACGTGCCCTCGCTCTGCAAGGCTCGCCCAGCAATGCGTGGGGCGACGTGCGGCGTGTGGATGCGCCATCTCCGGTTTACGAACGCGCCACACCCATCGAAATTGGTCACGTGGTTTTGTTTACCGATTGCCTTGCCGAGGCGGTGGCGTTTTACGAGCAACTTGGCTTCACGGTGAGCGATCAATACCCTAATCGCGGCGTGTTTTTGCGCTGCTCCAAAACAGGCGGGCACCACGATGTGTTTTTGCTGCAAGTACCAAATAAACCCAAGGGTCTGAACCACGTGGCGTTTACCGTGCGCGACATTCACGAAGTATTTGGCGGCGGCCTTGCCATGAGCCGGGCAGGTTGGAAGACGCAGCTCGGCCCTGGTCGTCATCCGATTTCAAGCGCTTACTTTTGGTATTTTGAATGCCCCGTGGGTGGCCTCATTGAATACAACGCAGACGAAGATCACCTGACGGAGCATTGGCAAGCACGCGAATTTGAACCCAGCCCCACGCGCTTTGCCGAGTGGGCGATTGATGGCGGCTTGGACGGTCATACGCGCCGCCAACCGCATGCAGAAGCTGGCGGTAAATTTTTGACGGAGAAAAGATGAAATCCTTATTCACACTTATTTTTTTGATGTTCATTGGTTTTGCGCAGGCGCAGGACAGCTATCGCATCGTCTCGCCGTTCCCCGCAGGCGGCCCTGTGGATGGACTGGCGCGTATTTTGGCAACAGGCTTATCAGAGAAATACAAGCAAACCGCCATTGTTGAAAACTTGGTGGGCGCTGCTGGCAACATTGGCATGGACAAGGTCAAACGCGCCGCGCCCGATGGCCGCACGCTACTCGTCATACCCGCTGGCAATCTCACCATCAACCCCACTTTGATGGCGAACTTTCCGTTCAAGATCGCAGAGGATTTTGTGCCCGTCACCATGCTGGCAAAAGCGCCTAACGTACTGGTGGCAAATGCTGCTGTGCCTGTTAGCAATGCCAAAGAGTTGATTGCTTTGGCAAAGGCGAAACCTGGCACGCTGTCGTTTGCCTCGCCTGGAGTCGGTAGTGGACTTCACTTGGCGGGCGAGCTCTTCAATGCGCAAGCGGGTACAGACTTGCTACACATTCCATACAAAGGCACACCGCCTGCTATCAACGATTTACTCGGCGGCGCTGTACCTTTGATGTTTAGCAATTTACCCACCGTGCTTGCGCACATTCAAAGCGGCAAACTCAAAGCGATTGGCATTACCGATACGGCCCGTGCCGACAGCGCACCCAACATTCCCACACTGGCAGAACAAGGCGTGTCGGGCGTGGTCGTCACATCGTGGTACGCCCTGCTCGCACCGCGTGGAACGCCGCCAGCTGTGGCTTTGCAATTATCAAAAGATGCAGCAGAGATTTTGAATCGTCCCTTGATTCGTGAGCAACTCAAAGCGCAAGCGCTCACCGTCTGGACGATGCAACCTGATGAATTACGTGCGCACATGACGGCTGAGACGGCAAGCTGGGCACGCATCATCAAAACTAAAAATATCAAAACGGAATAACAACAAATTAGAGGAAATAGCCATGACCAACGCCATTCACTTTCACCCCCAAGCCGCAGAGCGTTTTTTAAATCCGCACCAAGCGCGCCGCCAAGAACCCACCAGTTTTGAAGACTTGCTGGGCGATGCTATCGAGCGCGGCTTTGCCGCAGGACACTGGGAGTTGGACACACTCGTCAACTATTTAAATACCTCGGGCTCGCAGGCCCTATCGGGTAAGCCTTGGACGAGTGAATCTTTTGCAGCCATTATGGAACAAGGCTCGCGGGCAGATGTCCATGCAAATATTGCGACCCCGTATGTCGTGCCTGCTCTGCCGCCTGCGCCTCTCAAACATGCGGACCCGAAATCCGTAGAAGCCGTTTTGCAACAAGGATTGAAGAATCTTTGGTATCCCATTTGCCCGAGCGACTTCATCACTGACAAGCCGCAAGCCTTGCGCCGCTTGGGCCTGCGCTTAGCGGTTTGGCGTGATGGCGAAGGGAAAGCTCATGCGCTAGAAGACCACTGCCCGCATCGCGGTGCGCCGCTCTCGCAGGGCGTCAACCTTGGCGACCGCTTGGCTTGCCCGTATCACGGTATCGAGGTGCGCTGCGATGGCACGGTGACCAAGGTACCCGCCAGCCCGGGCTGTGCTTTAGAGAACAAACGCGCCACGAAATCTTTTCATATTCAAGAAGTCGCAGGCGCCGTGTGGCTCTACAACTCGGCAGAACACCTAGAAACCGCGCCGCCACTGGTTTTGCCGCCTGAGCTGACAGACGACACCACCTTTGCCAACTTCATGTGCTATGCCGAATGGAAGGGCGACTATCGCTACGTCATCGATAACGTGCTTGACCCTATGCACGGTACGTTTTTGCACAAGCAGTCGCACAGCATGAGTGAGGGCGATGTGCACGCCAAGTTTGAAATTAGGGAAACCGAGCACGGCTTTTTCTTTGAAAAAGCGGGCCAGCGCGATGTCAATTTCGACTGGACCGAATGGGCCGATACGGGATCGCACTGGATGCGGCTAGAGATTCCGTACCCGAAGACGGGCGGTCCAGGCGGCAGCTTCATCATCATTGGTAGCTATACGCCGATTACCCCGACGCTATCTGCCGTGTTCTTTTGGCGCGTTCGGCGCGTGCAAGGCTGGCAGCGCCATGTATGGCAGTTCCTTTACCGCAACCGCTTAGAAGCGCGGCACTGGACGGTGCTAGAGCAAGACCGCGTGATGATGGAGGCGATGGAGCCTGATGCAAACCAGCGCGAGCAACTCTACGCGCACGATGCGGGCGTGGTGCGCATTAGGCGCGTGATGGCGAATTTGGCAAAGAAAGAGTTAGGTTGACCAGCGCGTCAATCAAACACGCTGTCTCTATCGGCCGCTCCATCGGGAACAGATGCGGTCCTTCTACATGCTGAAGCGTATTGCCTTCTTTTGCCGCAACCAGCTTTTCTGTGCCGCCAAGGCCGACTCGTGCTAACTCGTAGGACTTCAAACCTCCGACAAAATGGAACGGACATTGCAGCGGTTTTTTGCGCAGCATCGCC
>JANPAY010000215.1:0-4168 GCA_031430155.1 Comamonadaceae bacterium | reverse complement strand
GCATTTTTTAATATCTCAGGATATGGCGCCATCAAATTGCGCGGCATGTAGTCGCGGTGCACAAAGACGCTAGGGCTGGCTAAATTGCTGGCGATGATCTGGCTGTAGGCCTTATCCAGTATGGCCTGCTGGCGTGCATCGAGCAAGACACCTTTGTGCTTGGCGACGTACCAATCGGGGAAAAGTTGCAGCTCGCGGCGAAGTAGCGCTTCGTCGTAGGGCGGCAGTACCCCAGGTTGTGAGGCGAGCTGCCACGCGACTAACGCATCCAGCGCTTGGTCATACAGCGGCAAGTTGCTGTTGACTGTGCTGCTCGTGTGTTCGTAGCCCGCTTGCTTGTCTAAGACATCGAGCATGGTCTTTGTGCCCAGGTCGCTAAGGAGCATGAATCCTTGCTTGACTTGCCAGTCAAGGATTTGCGGCACAAGCAAGCCCGCATCGCCCAGTAGGCTTGCAGCGCGAACAAAGGGCGCGCTGTCTTCCTTGTCTGGCGGGGCGTCCATGATGATGAAGCTTTTGCTAGCGGAGTTAATTCTGAAATAGCGCCTGAAGCTGGCGTCGGCGGAAGCGGGGCGTAGCGTAGCGATCTGCAGATGGTGCAAGATAGCGACACTGGCTAGCCAAGCGTCAAACTGCGCCAGGCGGGTGCTATCCGTCCAAACAATAGAAGAAGGTATTGGCGCAGGAGAAATAGGAGGCTGTAGCATGGATAATTGAAAGATGTTTCTACGGGCTAGTCATCGCTATTATTTATTACCGCTTTTGATGGGCTCGGCACAGTTGGCTTTTGCACAATTTAAAACCAGCCCGATGCTGGGAGAGCGCGTGCCAGAGAGTGTACGCAAACAAACGCCGACTTTTATTTTTGGCGATGCCATGACAAGCCGCCCCGAGCTTGACGTGGTGATTGAGGGCAACGCTGAAATACGAAAAACAGAGACGGTGATTCGTGCCAAGCGCATTGAATATAACCAAGTCAACGATATCGCCAAACTCTCGGGAGATGTCGTGGTTAATCAGGGTGGCAATCGTTTTTGGGGCCCCTATCTTGAGTTGGGGGTGAGCGATTTCACGGGTTTTTTTAGCCAGCCTAGTTATCGGTTTTATAAAACAGGCGGACAGGGTAGCGCCACGCAGCTGGATTTTGTCAGTCAGCGCTCGGCTATCGCTAAGTTTGCGAGTTACAGCACTTGTAAGCGTCCCGAGACCACAGATGGCAAGACGTGGAAACCAGACTGGATTTTGAATGCCGACCAAATTGACTTCAATATGGAGGAGGATATTGCGACCGCATCGGGTACGACGCTTCGTTTTAAGGACGTTCCGATTTTGGCAATTCCAAGTATGAGTTTCCCGATGAGTGGCGCTAGAAAATCGGGTTTGCTTTCTCCGTCTTTTGCAACTGATAACCAAAGTGGATTTATAGTGACCCAACCCGTTTATTGGAACATTGCGCCGAATCGTGACGCGACGTTTTATCCGACGACCATAGGGCGACGTGGACTAAATTACGGCGGAGAGTTTCGTTATTTAGAGCCCAACAGCGTGGGTACGTTGCGTGCGGATTATTTACCCAATGACAAGCTGGTGAACAGTAACCGCTGGGCTTATGCGGTCGATCAACGCAATTTGTTTCGCGCGCCCATTCAAGGTTCTAGTGATGTGACGATGACCTTGAAATTAAATCGCGTCAGCGACAACCAATATTGGCGTGATTTACCCAATTCCACGTCATCGCTCACCCAGCGGTTACTTAATAACGAGTTGAATACCACTGCCAATTTGAATGGCTGGGCCACGCTGGCGCGTATTCAGCGCTGGCAAACCTTGCAAGACACGACCAACACGATTACGCCACCATTTGATCGCAGCCAGCTGTTCACTCGCCGCAGTTTTAATTTGCCTAGTGGCTTAAATTTTCAGCTTGAAGGTGATATCACCGAATTCCGCTCGAGTCCTACGTTGACGCTGCAGCCCAATGGAACCCGCGCCTATAGCTTGGCGCAAGTAGCAAGACCTTGGATACAGCCTTGGGGCTATATCACGCCCAAGCTCCAATGGCATGGAACAACTTACCACACGGAGAACTCTGCTTTAGGGGTGGACACAACTAAGCAACGCGCCATACCGATTTTTAGTTTGGATAGTGGTTTGTTTTTTGAGCGCGGCATGACACTTTTGGGGCGCGACTTCACGCAAACACTGGAGCCCCGTGTGTTTTATGTGCGCACGCCTTATTTTGATCAGTCAGGCCTGCCCAATTACGACAGTGGTGCGAAAGACTTTAGCCTTTCAACGATTTATAGTGAAAACAGCTTTGTGGGTAACGATCGCATCTCCGACATGCGCATGCTGACCTTAGGTGTCACGAGTAAGTTTTTAAATCCAAGTACAGGCGCACAGGCTTTTAGTGCGGGTATTGCTCAGCGCTTCAGCTATATCGATCAATTGGTCACGCTGCCCAATACGGCGGCGCCTACCAGCCGATTGAGTGACTATTTGCTGAATGCGAGTGCGCGCCTGTATCCTAGTTGGCAAGTCGATGGCACAGTTCAAGTGGGCGCTAACTCAGGTACGGCAGAGCGAACTACTGTCAGCACGCGTTTTGCCCCTGGCAATTACCGATCAGTCTCTGCGGCCTATCGTATGCAGCAAGGCGTGAGCGAGCAAGTGGATGTGAATTGGCAGTGGCCGCTGGGTGATTTGTTTCAACGGGCAGACGAGAATGAAGGCGCAAATAGTGCCGGACGTGGTCTTGGGCCCAATCGTTGGTACAGTGTGGCGCGGTTAAATTACAGCGCTTTTGATAAACGTCTTGTCAGCGCCATCGCTGGCTTTGAGTACGATGCCGACTGCTGGATTGGCCGTGTCGTTTTAGAGAAAACGCAGTTGGATGCCAGTACGGTCAATCAACGTATCATGTTCCAAATCGAGTTCACTGGATTTTCACGTTTAGGGACTAGTCCACTTGCCAGTTTGCGCAGTAATATTCCACGCTACCAAAACTTGCGCGAGCAGATTACGGCCCCCAGTCGCTTCAGCCAATATGACTAAATACAAATTACTTGCTGCCGTTTCTTTTCTATGCCTATGCTTGGGCAGCATGGATACATTGGCGCAGATCAGTGTCAGAAAACGTGCGCCCGTGCCAGCCACAAAAGCCAAGCCCGTCGCACCAGCCGCGCCGATGATCGAAGTTAAAGCGCCCGAGCCAATCGTTGCCGCCGCCGTCAATTTGGCGCCAGTGAATGTGCTGCGAGAAGTCGACTTTATCGTGGCTCTTGTAAATTCTGAGCCTATTACGCGCAACGACGTGCTCATCAGGCAAAAGCGGTTGCAGGCAGAGTGGGCGACGCAGGGGGTGGCCCCTCCAGCCGAACAGGAGCTTTTTAAACGCGTGCTCGAGCAGCTGATCGACGAACGCGTCATGCTTCAAATAGCGAAAGACGATGGCGTGCGAATTTCAGACTCACAGCTGAACGAGGCGCTTGTCAATATGGCTAGGCAAAATCAACTAGCAGGTTTGAGGGAGCTGCAAACCACCTATGAAGCGGAGGGTGGCAATTGGAGTCAATACCGCGAAGAAATCCGCGGGGAGCTCCTCCGCGCGCAAGTACGCGAGCGTGAGGTAAGCGCCCGCGTGCGCGTTAGCGAGAGCGATATTGATCAAGCCTTGCAAGATCAAAAATCTGACACGAAAGGCAGCCAAGATATTAATCTTGCTCAAATTCTGATTGCCCTACCAGACAGCCCAACCTCGACGGAGGTGACGTTGGCTAGAGACCGTGCCCTAAGAGTTTTAGCGGAGGCGCGCAAAGGCGTAGACTTTGTGAAGCTAGCAGAGCAATCCTCGGAGGCAGCAGATAAAGCCAAGGGTGGCGTGATGGGTTTGCGCGCAGCGGATCGCTATCCAGCACTTTTTGTGGATGCTACGAAGGGTCTTAAAGTGGGTGAGGTGAGTGACATCCAGCGCAGCGATGCGGGATTTCATATTCTCAAATTGCTGGAGCGCCAAAATAGCAGTACCGCAACGATTGTGCAGTCGCGTGTACGCCATATTTTGCTGCCCATCACCGCGCAGCTAAATGAAGAGCAGGCAAAGGCACAACTACGAGGTTATAAAGCGCAAATTGAGTCTGGCCGTAGCTCGTTTGCCACACTTGCACGT
>JANPAY010000214.1:0-8133 GCA_031430155.1 Comamonadaceae bacterium | reverse complement strand
GTGTTGCTAGGCGTGACTTGAATGGACTTGGGATTGTTCAAAAGCCCCTGCGCCAACTTGCGGATGTCGTCGCTAAACGTGGCCGAGAACAAAAGCGTTTGTTTTTGCTTAGGCACCAAGGAAAGCACACGGCGGATGTCGGGCAAAAAACCCATGTCCAGCATACGATCGGCCTCGTCCAAAATCAGCATTTGCACGGTGGATAAATCTAGTTTGCCTTGCTCGTTCAGATCTAACAGACGACCTGGCGTGGCAACGACGAAATCAACGCCTCGGCGCAACGCACTGATTTGCGGGTTCATGCCCACGCCACCAAAAATAACGGTCGAGGTGAGCTGCAGATGTTTGCCGTAAGTGCGCACGGACTCTTCCACTTGCGCTGCAAGTTCGCGTGTGGGCGTGAGCACCAGCACACGTGTACCGATGCCGCCAAATTTGTTTTTAGCGGAGGCGGACATAGCCAAGCGGTGCAACATCGGCAGCGTAAACGCCGCTGTTTTGCCTGTGCCCGTTTGGGCGCCCGCTAAGAGGTCGTGCCCCTGCATCACGAGGGGAATGGCTTGGGCTTGAATGGGAGTAGGAGTGTCGTAACCCTCCTCAGTGATAGCGCGTAGCAGCGCTGGGGCTAGGTTTAATTCTGTAAAAGTCATATCCGATTGTCTCATGCGCGGGTTTTCCCGAGGATTGCATACGTGGAGGTGGATTGGCTGACTACACTTCGCCCCTTCTTTTTGGTTTCTTCTCTCTCAAAGGTTTGTGCATGCGTGTATTTTTGTTTTGTTTAGTTTTGCTGGCTTCTAGCCCTTTTGCCCAATCCACCGAGCAGTCCACTCCCCCGATTCAACTCGCCATGATTGAAGGCTTGAGTGGCCCTTTTGCCAATACAGGCGATGCGGTGTATCGCAATTTGGCGTGGGCGGTGGAGCGCGTCAATGCACGCGGTGGCATCAAAACCAAGCTGGGCAAGCAAAAGCTGGCACTCAAACTATACGACAGCAAAGGGCAAAACGAAGAAGCACTCACATCGCTCAAAAGCGCCATCGACGACGGCGCACGCATTGTGTTGCAAGGCAATTCATCCGCCAATGCCTTGGCTTTAATTGATGCCATTAACAAGCACAACGAGCGCGAGCCAAGCAAACGCGTGGTTTTTTTAAATTACTCCGCTGTCGATCCTGCACTCACCAACGAGCGCTGCAGTTTTTGGCATTTCCGCTTTGATGCCAGCGCCGACATGCGCATGGCGGCGCTGGTCGAAGTGCTCAAGCAAGATACGACTTTGAAGTCGGTGTACCTCATCGGTCAAGACTACAGTTTTGGCCAGTCGGTACTGCGGGAGGCCAAGCGCCAATTGGCCTTGCAGCGTCCTGACGTCCAAATTGTGGGCGATGAATTGCACCCGATTGGCCGCGTCAAAGACTTTACGCCCTACGCGGTCAAAATCAAATCTAGTGGTGCCCAGGCGGTGATCACTGGGAACTGGGGGAACGACCTCACGCTCTTGGTGAAAGCCGCGAAAGACGTGGGCTACGCGGGCAAGTTCTACACCTTTTATGGCAATGCACTGGGAGCGCCTGCTGCCATTGGCGAGGCGGGCGTGGGCAAGCTGATTGCCGTAGCGGATTGGCTGCCGAATTACAACAACCCAAAAAGTGCAGGCGCTATTGAGCGCTTTATGCAAAGCTTTAGAGCGCGCTATCCCAAGCCCGCAGATGACTACGTTCACATGCGGATGCAGCTGATGGTGGAGGCCTTAGCTCAGGCGATTAACAGCGCGGGCAGCAGTGATGCGCTGGCGCTTGCCCGCGCACTAGAGAAAGCGAAAGTCAGCTTCGCAGGGCAGGTGGGTGAGATGCGAGCCAGCGATCATCAGTTCCAGCAGCCACTCATGGCGGGCGTGATGGGGCACAAGGGCGATGCTGGCGTGAAATTTGACGTGGAGGGCTCGGGCTATGGCTTTAAAGTCGTCCGTAGCCTTAGCTCTTTCCAAGCAGCCTTGCCGACTAGTTGCAAGATGGTGAGACCTTAGTAAAAGCGTGTCGTCCACCAAGTGTCACTCAATTGCTCTTGTAGCCATTCAATAAACCCACTCACTTTTGCGGGCACCATCAGTGGGGATGGGTATACGGCATGAATTTCTTGTGTTGGGAGCGTCCAGCCGTTTAGTAGCTTGACCAAAGCGCCGCTCTCGAGAGACTCGTAGACGACATAGGTTGGTAGTGCGGCAATGCCCAAGCCAGCACAGGCGGCCAACGATAGTGCAGACTTGTTGTTGGAGCGCATCGGCCCTTTCAACAACACGGTGAGCATATCCCCGTTCACCCCGTTGAAATGCCAACGTGAATCATTTTGTACTGTACTGATGATGAGCGCGTCGTGCGAGACCATGTCCGCAGGCGACAAGGGCTGTCCGCGACGGGCTAGGTAGTCTGGTGAGGCAACAACTGACCAAGGGTTCAAACCCAAATAGCGCGAGCCCAAAGTTGAATCCACCAGCCGCCCCATTCGAATAGCCACATCAATACCCTGTTCCACCATATTGACAAGATGATCATCAAACAACAGATCAATCTGCACCTTGGGGTTGAGTTGAAGAAAGCGTAATACCAGTGGCGCCAAAACGCGCCTACCAAAATCCATAGTTGTGCTAATACGCAAAGCTCCCTGTATCTGGGACTGCATCAGAGCGGCCAATGTTTCTACTTCTTCAACATGGTGTGTAATCAATTTACACTTGTTGTAGTACAGCGTACCCACTTCAGTTGGAGACACGCCATGCGTGCTTCGATGCAGCAGACGTGAACCTAATTGTTTTTCAAGCTGCGCGATCAGTTTTGTTGCCGATGGCTGCCCCATGCCAGCTTCTGCAGCGGCTTTGCTAAAAGAGCCCAGGTCTACGATGCGGATAAAGAGCTTCATTGCTTGAAAGCTGGTCATATTCAAAGTAGACCACGAATCCCGTGCAATTGCAATATTCCATCAAAGAATAACCGAAATTCCATAGAAGCTACTTCCGCGAGATGACGCAGTCATAGATGATGCACGGCACTTGGCCAGATTTCGACTTCACACTGGTTTAAAAAATAAACAGGAGACAACCGATGCGGTACTTTTATCCTCAGCTCATCGTATTGAGTATTTTTGCAGCCTCGTTGCCTGGTTTTGCGAATGCTCAGGCCTACCCCAGTAAGCAGCCAGTTCGACTGGTGGTTCCATTTGCCCCAGGTGGCACAACCGACCTGTTGGCGCGTGTCATTTCCTCAAAGATGGGCGCGGCACTTGGCCAAACTGTCGTCGTGGAAAACAAGGGCGGCGCAGGCGGCGCGATTGGCGCGAATGAGGTGGCCAAAGCGGCTCCTGATGGTTATACGCTGCTGATGTCTTCCGTCTCGACAATGGCCGCTAACCCTGCGATCAACCCTAAAACGCCATATGACCCAAATACCGATTTTGTCCATATCGTGAATGTGGCAGCTACGCCCAATGTGATCGCGGTGCATCCTTCGTTTCCGGCCAAAGACTACAAAAGCTTTGTGGATATCTTGAAGAAAGAACCTGGCAAACACAGCTATGCCTCTGCCGGGCAAGGCACTGTTGGGCACTTGATGGCAGAGGTGTACAAAAGCGAGGCAAAAGTCTTTATCATCCACATTCCCTATCGCGGCTCAGGCCCCGCTTTGAACGACGTTGTGGCGGGGCAATTGGCAATGGTTGTCGACAACCTACCCACATCACTGCCTTTTATTTTGGACAAACGCCTTGTGGCCATTGTCGTCGCTGCCCCTAAGCGACTGGCTCAATTGCCCAATGTGCCCACTTTCAGCGAAGTGGGCCTGCCTTCCGTCAACCGCATGTCCTTCCTGGGTGTGTCTGCCCCCAAAGGCACGCCCAAGGATATAGCGGATAAGTTGAATGCAGCGATCAACGCCGCCTTGGCCGACCCTTCAGTGAGACAGCGAATTGAAGCCACTGGCGGCATCGTAGTTGGCAATTCGTCGGCTGAGTATCAAAAGCAAGTGAGGGACGAATTTGAAATTTACAAAACAGCGGTGAAGACACAGGGACTCAAGCCTGATTGAACGGAAAACCATGCCTAAGTTCTCTGCCAATTTATCGATGCTTTTTACCGAGCTTCCCTTTTTAGATCGGTTTGAAGCCGCAGCACAAGCCGATTTTACGGCGGTTGAATTTTTGTTCCCCTACGCCTATTCTGTAGAGGACATCAAAAACCGCCTCAATGCGAACGGACTCGATCTGTTGCTACATAACCTACCCGCAGGCGACTGGGACGCAGGTGAGCGCGGCATTGCTTGCTTACCCGACCGGGTGGAAGAGTTCCGAACTGGAGTGGCCACTGCCATAAGCTATGCCAAGCCTTTGGGGGTGCAGCAACTCAATTGCTTAGCGGGTAAATCGCCAATAGCTATTGATAGCAGCGTTGTCAGGCAGACTTTGGTGAGCAACCTGCGCTATGCGGCAAGAGAGCTCGGTGCAGCGGGTTTGAAATTATTGATAGAGCCAATCAACACCTATGACATCCCAGGCTTTTACTTAAACCGTACCCAGCAAGCCTTGGATATTTTGGATGAGGTCGGTGCTGACAACGCGTTTGTGCAGTACGACATTTATCACGCCCAGCGTATGGAGGGCGAGCTAGCTGCCACTATCAAAAAAAATCTGGCACGCATTGGCCATATCCAGCTGGCAGACAACCCGGGTCGCAATGAGCCGGGCACAGGAGAGATCAACTACGTTTGGCTGTTCAAACACTTGGATGCGATTGGCTACAGCGGTTGGGTGGGTTGCGAATACAAGCCTGCTACCACAACCACTGCTGGGCTGGGCTGGCGCAAGCGACTGGTATGACTCTTAACCACCAACAAAAAGCAGGGAACGCCAAGATGCCTACGCAGCGACTCAAACTCGGCTTTGTCGGCCTTGGCATCATGGGCGCGCCCATGGTTGGCCACCTGCTTAAAGCTGGCCACCAATTGTTCGTCTATTCGAGGACTTCGACTCCACAGACCCTCGTTCAAGCTGGGGCAAGGGCGTGTGCCAGCGCTCAAGAAGTTGCGCAGCAGGCTGACATTGTTTTCATCATGGTGCCCGACACCCCACATGTTGCAGATGTGCTATTTAGCGAGACGGGCTTGGGCGCTGGTTTGAGCGCGGGTAAGCTGGTTGTGGACATGAGCTCTATATCCCCAATTGAGACCAAGGTGTTTGCAAAGAAGATAAATGCGTTAGGCTGCGACTACCTAGATGCCCCTGTCTCAGGGGGCGAAGTGGGGGCAAAGAATGCCACTTTGTCGATCATGGTGGGAGGTCCTGATGAAGCGTTTGCAAGGGTGAAGCCCTTGTTTGAGCTGATGGGTAAGAACATCACTTTGGTGGGTGGGAATGGTGATGGTCAGACTGCAAAGGTGGCCAACCAGATTATTGTGGCGCTAAACATTGAGGCTGTGGCCGAGGCGCTGCTGTTTGCCGCCAAGGCGGGGGCTGATCCAGCGCGTGTGCGCCAGGCTCTCATGGGTGGGTTTGCCTCCTCCAAGATTTTAGAAGTGCACGGCGAGCGAATGATTAAGCGCACATTCGAGCCAGGCTTTCGCATCGAGCTGCACCAAAAAGACTTGAACCTCGCACTTTCGAGTGCGCGTGCCCTAGGCGTCTCGCTACCCAACACGGCCACAGCTCAGGAGCTATTTAACTCCTGCGCGGCGCATGGTGGCAAGGCATCGGATCACTCGGCCATGGTGCGAGCGTTAGAGCAACTGGCTAATTTTGAAATAGGGCAACAAGCCGGTTGAGGACAGCAATTCACCGGGATCATCATTTTTGGAGATGACTATGAAACGCCGACAACTTCTTTCTGCTGCATCACTTGCAGCCATTCCCGAAATGAGTTGGGCGCAATCGGGCAAGCCGATCCGCCTGATCGTGCCTTTCCCTGCTGGTGGCCCTACCGACCTCGTGGCGCGTGTGGTCGCAGAGCCGCTTGGCAGGTTACTTGGGCAGCCAGTTATTGTGGATAACAAAGGCGGCGCTGGCGGCTCTATAGGCACAGCAGAACTCGCACGCGCTCAGCCTGACGGCCTGACCTTTGGAATAGCCTCTGTATCCACGCACGGCGTGAATCCAGTTGTGTACAAAAAGCTACCTTATGACCCAGTTAAAGACTTTGCGCCCGTGTGTGAGCTTTGCAAAGCACCTGTGACCTTGGTTGTGCATCCCTCACTCCCGGTCACGAATATGGCTGAGTTCATTGCCTATTTGAAAAAAAATCCAGGAAAGGTCGCCTATGGCTCGCCGGGTAACGGCAGTAATAACCAGATGCTGGCCGAGCTTTTTAAGAGCACGACTAAGACCTTCATGCTACACATTCCTTACCGCGGAACGGGCCTGGCGATGGCTGACTTGCTGAGTGGTCAGATTCAGGTGTATTTTGATCAAGTGGCCTCCAGCATCTCGCACATCAAGTCGGGGAAACTGCGTGCGCTGGCTGTATCGTGGCATCAACGACTGGATATTTTGCCCAATGTACCTACATTTGCAGAATCGAGCCTTTTTGCCAACAACAATGCGTCATGGTTTGGCTTGTTGGCGCCTGCCAAGACGCCAGAAAATGAGATCCGCCGCGTGCACCAAGCCGTGCTCAAGAGCCTCTCCGAACCTTCTGTCAAGGAGCGTTTTGCGCAGCTAGGCTTGTTTGCGAGTGACAGCACGCCAGCGGAGTTTGCAGCGATTATTCAAAAAGAAATTAATATCATGAGCCGCGTGGCTAAATTCGCCAAAATCAGCCTAGATTGAGGGCTGATTGGCTTGTAGGTAGCATTAAACTTGGCGCATCTTTTTTAAAAACAAATCATGAGCCAAGCTAATCCCCTCATCATCGACTGTCACGGTCACTACACCACCGCGCCTAAAGCGCTAGAGACATGGCGCAACGCGCAAATCGCGGGTATCAAAGACGCGAGCCTGATGCCTAAAGTTAACGATCTCAAAATCAGCGACGACGACATCCGCGAGACGATTGACAACAACCAATTGAAGCTGATGAAGGAGCGAGGCTCAGACATGACGTTGTTCTCGCCTCGTGCCAGCTTTATGGCGCATCACATTGGGGACTTCAATGTCTCCGCGACTTGGGCGGCGATTTGCAATGAGCTGGTTTACCGCGTGAGCGCCCTCTATCCCGACAACTTCGCCACCGTCGCCATGCTGCCGCAAAGCCCAGGCGTTGATCCTGCGACCTGCATCCCCGAGCTAGAGAAGTGCGTCAAAGAATACGGCGCAGTTGGTATCAATTTAAATCCTGATCCAAGTGGCGGCCACTGGACAAGCCCGCCTCTCACCAACAAGCATTGGTATCCGATTTACGAAAAAATGGTGGAGTACGACTTGCCCGCCATGATCCACGTCTCCACAAGCTGCAACGCTTGCTTTCACACCACGGGCGCACATTATTTGAACGCGGACACCACAGCGTTTATGCAACTCTTAGAGGGCGATTTGTTCAAAGATTTCCCCACGCTCAAGTTCCTAGTGCCGCACGGCGGCGGTGCAGCGCCCTACCACTGGGGGCGCTTCCGAGGCCTGGCCATGATGCTGAACAAACCAAAGTTGGAAGAGCATTTGCTGAACAACGTCTTTTTCGACACCTGCGTCTATCACCAACCAGGCATCGACTTACTCACCACCGTCGTCCCCAGTAAAAACATCTTGTTTGCGAGCGAAATGATCGGCGCAGTGCGTGCGATTGATCCACAAACAGGCTTTCAGTTTGATGACACCAAGCGTTACATTGAAGCGAATACGAAACTGAGTGCAGAAGAAAAATTCCAAGTCTACGAAGGCAATACGCGCCGCGTGTTTTCTAGGCTGGACGCGGCTTTGAAGACCAAAGGCAAGTAAGCCGTGACTAGACAGCGCATCAGCTCAGGCTCTACATTCGAGGCCGAGATGGCGTACTCCCGCGCGGTGGTTGATGGCGACTTCGTGTTTGTCGCGGGTACAACGGGCTTTGATTTCGGGGCTATGACCCTCGCGGACGGTATGGCTGAGCAAACCGAACAGTGCTTCAAAAACATCGAGTCCGCGCTCCAGCAAGCAGACGCAAGCCTTGCCGATGTGGTG
>JANPAY010000213.1:0-5007 GCA_031430155.1 Comamonadaceae bacterium | reverse complement strand
GCAAAAATGCCAACACCCAGCACAGCCGAGGCGCACTCGGCAGCAGTAACACCCCAACGCCAGCGCCAATCCACAGCCCCCATAAGGTTTGCTCGTGTAGCCAGACCATTGCGTGCTCTGGACCAAAACTAAGGCCATTGGATAGCGTTGTGACACCCACCGCAGCGATCATCATCAAAGCCAAGGAGAGAGCACGGTGCAAGAGTTTGGGCGTGACGGCGTAGCTCATCAAAAGTGGCACCAAAAGACCCATCGAAATAATGGCGGATTCGACCCTGTCCGGCAAAACCTGCGTGTCTAACTCTAGCCATTTCCCTAGTCCAGATCCAAGACCTAATGGCACAGGTGTGGGATAGAGCAGCGCCAACGGCCACAATAACAGCAACCCCAGCGCAAAGCCTGAACCACTTGCAAAGCGGCGCTCGCGAAAGCGTGACCAGCTACGCAGTAAACCCACGCTATCCGCCAGCCATGCCAGCATGCCCCCCAAGAATCCGCCGAACGTGTTGAGCGCCCAATCGACGTTAGAGGCGACGCGGGGCGCAAGATAAGTTTGCAGTGCTTCCATGGCAAACGACAACGCGCAAGCAAACACAACAGCAAACCACACGCTGCGACCACGGTTGACGCGCGCGCTACCTTGCCAAACAATTGCTGCCAATGCCCCCAGCGGCATATAGCCCAGCACGTTGATGACAACATCGAAGCCGCTCCAATAACGAGGTAATGGTGCGAGGGCAAACGCCCACGGCATCACGCCTTGCGATTGCCAGCCGACAAAGGGATACAAACTGGCATAGGCCACAAGGCCACAATAGAAAAGGGCTAGCGGCAAGGCAAGTCCAGAAGCAGGGCTGCGTGTGGCTTGCAAGCGTGCCATATTTTGGAGTCTAAAACTGTGGTTTAACCACAACTAGCGCTACCGCAACCAGCAGCAGGAGCACGGGCACTTCGTTAAACCAACGGAACCATTTTTCGCTGCGCTGGTTGACGCCGTTTTTGAATTTGTTTAATAGTCTGCCGCACGCATCGTGGTAACCACCGATCAAAGCAACGATCACCATCTTGATATAAAACCAGTTTTGTCCAACGCCAATGCTATAAAACCACCACATAGCAACGCCAAAGCCAATTGCTGGTATCGCCAAAATGTGACCAAAGCGATAAAGCCGTTCAGCCATACCAAGTAGGCGTTGGTATTCGGCACTTTGCGCATCTTTGACTTGTGCGAGATTGACGAAAATACGCGGCAAATAAAACAACACGCCAAAGTACGACGCAATAAAAACAATGTGTAGAGATTTAATCCAGAGCATAAAACCCACCTTATTCCACCACCACAAAAGGAACACGCACTGCCACAGCGCACATGAGCTCGTAACTAATCGTGCCAGCGGCGGCAGCGACCTCGTCTATGGGTAGACCCACACCCCACAGTGTGACGCTACTTCCAAAACCTGAGTTCGGCAGATGCGTGAGATCGACCGCCAGCATATCCATGCTGATACGCCCTAGGGTACGCGTACGTTGACCGTCAACCAGCACAGGAGCACCTGCTAACGCATTGCCCGCGCTGCGCGGATAGCCATCGGCGTAGCCGCACGCGACTGTTCCAATACGCATCGGGCGCTCAGCAACAAACGCACTGCCATAGCCAACGCTGTCGCCAACCTCCAAATCTTGCACACTGACAATGCGGCTGGATAAAGTCATGGCGGGCTGCAAGCCCCAGTCGGCAATCGTTTTTGCGGGATAGTCTGGCGCAGCGCCGTACAGTGCCACACCTGCACGTACCCAGTCACCTGAGCGCTGAGCGGTGCGAAGCGTTGCCGCGCTATTGCCAAGTGATCTCTCACCATCCAAATCTTGTGTTGCCGCTTGAAACACCTCCCACTGCCGCGCCACTGACGCCGAGCCTTGAGCAGCATCGCTATCCGCATCGCTGTAATGGGTAAGGTGCGAGACCTCGGCAACTTGAGATAGCGCCGTGAGACGGGCATAGGCTGCGCGGTATTGCGCAGGTTTGAAGCCAAGGCGATTCATGCCCGAATTGAGCTTCAAGAAAACACGCTGTGGTTCGTTGGTTTTGTGCGCTGCAAGCCAGTCGATTTGCGCTTCGCAATGAATCACATGCCACAGATTTAAACGCGAGCACAACTCTAAATCGCGAGGATTAAATGCGCCTTCCAACAAAAGGATAGGGCCTCGCCAGCCCATACTACGCAAGGCTTGGCCTTCAGTTAAATCAAGGCAAGCAAAACCGTCTGCACCGCGCAGACCTTCAAAAATATGCCGCACACCGTGCCCATACGCATTGGCTTTGACGACCGCCCAAACTTTGGCGTCCCCTGCCAAGGTGGTCGCCGTTTTGATGCGCGCCAAATTGCGACGCAGTGCATCTAAATGAATGGTCGCCAAAATGGGACGCGAATTATTGACTTCAAGCATGTCGCAAGTGTAGTAGAGGCTGTACACTCGCGCCCACTATGAACTCAAAATCACCTTGGATAGAAGGCCTCACAGATGCTGCTGGCTTTGTGGTCGGCTCGCTCATCGCGTTTGGCATTGGCCGCTTATTAGGCTTTGACCTCTTTGCACCAGGTTATGGCTTTAGCAGCACGGTGGCCATCTTGCTTGCAGGCTTAGGTGCGGGACTTGGTGTTGCCGCCGCAAGGCGGATAGCCGCTCGATATTTATAGCGGGTAAACCCTTCAGTTTCCTCCCGTGGCGCATGCTATAACCTTGCCTCTATGAAACGTGGATTTTTTACCATCATGGCAGCGCAGTTCTTTAGCTCGCTGGCCGACAACGCTATTTTTATCGTTGCGATCGAGTTACTGCGCAGCGGAAGTGCCCCTAGCTGGCATGCGGCCGCTTTGGTGCCTATGTTCGCCCTGTTCTACGTTATCTTGGCGCCTTTTGTTGGGGCTTTTGCGGACGCACGGCCCAAGGGGGCGGTGATGTTCTTCAGCAACGCGATCAAGGTGGCTGGGTGCCTCTTTATGCTTTTTGGGTCTTATCCACTGCTGGCCTATGCGCTCGTGGGGCTGGGCGCTGCTATTTATTCACCAGCCAAATACGGCATATTGACCGAACTACTTCCCGCATCGCAACTCGTGAAAGCCAATGGCTGGATTGAAGGGCTCACGATCGGCTCGATCATTTTGGGCGTGCTTTTGGGTGGGCAACTGGTTGGGCACTCGGTGTCTGATTTTCTACTGTCTTTTGATTTTCCTGTGTTCGATACGTTTGTGAACACACCCTCTGAAGCTGCTATTTGTATTTTGGTTGTCATCTACGCCATCGCCGCTTGGTTTAATACGCGTATTCCTTTGACTGGAGTAGCGCTGCGCCCGTTACCAAAAAATTTGTTAACTTTACTTCCTGATTTTTGGCTTTGTAACAAGCGCTTGTGGCAAGACAAGCTGGGACAAATCTCACTGTCAACAACGACTTTATTCTGGGGCGTTAGCGGCAATTTGCGCTACATCGTTTTGGCTTGGAGTGCTGCGGCCTTGGGCTACACCACGACACAAGCGTCCAATTTGGTAGGCGTTGTCGCTATTGGCACTGCTGCAGGCGCAATCATTGCCTCACTCTATTGCAAGCTGTATAAGGCGCCTAATGTCATCCCACTGGGTATTGGCATGGGTTTGCTCATTTTGCTGCTCAACTTTATTAACAACGTATGGGTCGCTGCGCCGTTCCTGATACTACTGGGGGCATTTGGTGGATTTTTAGTCGTGCCGATGAATGCGCTGCTACAACACCGTGGACATAATCTGATGGGCGCAGGCCGTTCAATCGCAGTGCAGAATTTTAATGAGCAGTTATGCATTCTCTCGCTCGGCATTGGCTACACTTATTCCACCAGTCATGGCGTCTCTGCATTCGCCGCCATTACTGGTTTTGGACTATTGGTCGCAGGGGTAATGTGGCTAATCAAACTTTGGCATGCCTCCAATTTGATTCACCACAAAGACATTGTTGACCAACAACTTGAGGTTGCAAAAAACGATAACCTTCACCACTAAATCACCATGAACTCTACCACTCGCCCGCTTCGTGTTTGGGATTTACCCACCCGAGTTTTTCATTGGCTGCTGGCTTTTTGTGTCATCTCGCTGGTCATCACAGGGATGCGTGGAGGCGGCGCGATGGAGTGGCATTTAAAGCTAGGCTATAGCGTGCTAGCCTTGTTGATTTTTCGTGTGGTCTGGGGTTTTATCGGTGGGCATTGGTCGCGCTTCAAACAGTTTTTTTACTCGCCCATCACGATTCTTCGCTACCTGCGTGGCCAATCTAAGCCGGAGCACGACATTGGTCATAACCCGCTGGGGTCGCTATCTGTATGGGGCTTGCTTTTTATACTGGGCGCGCAAATAGCCACGGGGCTAATGAGCGATGATGAAATCGCAACACAAGGCCCGCTTGTTAAATTTATCAGCAGTGCTTGGTCTAGCTTGGCAACCAGCTATCACAAGCATTGGGGCAAATGGATCATCATGCTCCTCGTTTGTTTGCACATTGCGGCTATTTTGTTTTATTTGTTCAAGAAGAAAGAAAACTTGATTCGCCCGATGCTGCATGGAGATAAAGAAAGCCATCACACGGATGTGCTACCTGCATCGAAAGACGCTGCCGCTCAGCGCATTACAGCTTTGGTTATTTTTATACTGATTGCACTAGCCGTCAGCAGTGCCGTTCAACGCTTAGGTTGAGCCTTAATCGCCGCTTGATACAGTGGTTCAACAATCTGACCCACGCGCGCTAAATCTGCTGCCCGCGATTCTGGCGACGGATGCGTACTCAAAAATGCAGGTGGGCGACCACCTCCCAAAGCACTCATTTTTTGCCATAGCGTAATCGCAGCCTTGGGGTTGTAACCCGCTCTAGCTGCAAGTTCTAATCCAATATCATCGGCCTCAACTTCTGCTTCTCGGCTGTTCGGCAATCCAAACGCCACCTGCAGTCCGTTTTGTGTCAAATTGGGGTCTACATTCACAC
>JANPAY010000212.1:0-15503 GCA_031430155.1 Comamonadaceae bacterium | reverse complement strand
CGCACTGAAATCAGATAGATTGGTCATGGCACTAATGCCTGTGATACGTGCATTCAAATCACCCAAATACACGTCCCCGCTGTCTTGATCGATCAATTACTCCAGCTCAAAGTAGCCTCGGTAACCACGCTGATACAGTGCATCGCCCATTGCCTCGGTTTTGCGCTGCACCAAGGCTCGAATGTCGGGTGAAAACGCCGCGTCGTACAGCTCGTTGCCGCACCACCCCCCCGCGTAGGGTGTGAGTGCTGGAATGCCAATGAGCTCTGTCAGCAACGGCCCCACAAAAGTGCCCCAGCGCGTGGCCGAGGCCTCAATAGCCGTGCCAGTGCAGTTAATCCATCGCATCACCTTAACCATCTCTTCGGCTTCGATTTGCGTGGCTACTTTTTGGTAGTCTGCTTCGCTTGCGATAAAAAATGTGGTCTTCCCAGAATCGCCATAGGCTGTCTGCACGACCCAGCGCGAACCCAAACCTGACTTGTTTGCAAGCGCCAACAAATCCGCATATGAACCCACACGTGCCATGACGTTTGGCACACTGGCAACCCCTGCCTGATTGCCAATTTCGGTGGTCACAATCTTGCTGTCAATCTCGCGCACTTTGGCGTGGCTGGGCAAGACAACTTCTAAATTCAAGGTTTTGCACAGCGCTTCAATGGCAGGGTCAAAAAACAAAAAGACGGCTTTGCCGTTTGTAGCATCACCTCGCCCCAGCAAATAGGCGTTGATATCCTCAATGCTTGCAAAAACCTGCGAATGGTCATCTGGAATGACCAAAACTTGGGGATGTCCGCCATCGAAACAGTCCAGCAAATTGATGTTTTGCCAACCGCGCACCCACTCGTGCATACCCATCACATTGAAGTTGCTGGTGCTCACAAAAAAATAAGGCGTTTCGTTTTGCGCAAAATATTGCTTGATATCGGCTAGCAAGCGGAGTTGCGTAGGCGCGGTGCCTGATGAAATAGTCATGTGGGACTCCTTAAATAGTCATCACGAAACACTTTAAAGCCAAGCTCAAAGCTAAAGCCGTGAATTTCTTTCACTTTAATGTGCTGGAAGAATCGCAATATCTCAATCGTGAGCAACTGCCCAGGCACCATGACTGGAAAGCCTGGGGGGTAAGGCGTGACAAAGGTTGCAGAAACCCAAAGCTTGCCCGCCGCCACAGCGTCAATCGTCTCGCTTGAGAGCGGTACATACGTGATGTGCGCCTCATCTGCGCCCTCAAAATAAGCACGGCGCATATCGCTTGCAGGATAAAGTCCGTCCGCAAACGGCATAAACATCGGATGAAACAAACGTCGCTCTGGCAATGCCACCATGGCTTCGCTTTTAAGTGGCTTAGGATGCAGCTTGCGCTCTTGTGCCAGCCTTGAAGCAATGTCTTCCAGCACTTGGATCAAATAATCAATCGTGGCCTGCGTTGCACCAATGTTGATTAAGAACAGTACCGTATGACGCGAGGTTTTATTCACCTGAATGTCATAACGCGTCATGAGCAATTGCCTAAAGCTACTGCCGTCAATGCCTGCAAGACTGACGTCTAGCGTGACGCGGGTGGGATCAATCACAAAGTCTGAAGTACCCCAGTTTTCGCTCAATGCCGCTAGGTCAGACATGGCAAGCTGCGATGCACTCTGCCAAGCGGCGGTTCGGTATTTTGCTGGAATGAGTTCGTCATCGCCCAGCACTTGGAAATAAGGCTTCAGTTGTTCAGAGTTTTGAATGCGCCCCCGCAATTGCAAAGACAGCAGAATCGATTCGCGTACTTTATGAAAGCCCTCAAGCGCGGCCTGCCTTCGCCCGATATCCAACGATGCAATGATTTGGTAGTTCGGCGAGGTGGAGGTGTGAATCCGAAACGCTTCTAGGAAACTGTTTTGATTAAAGATGGCGTCGGCAACATGGATCATGGAGCCTTGCCTAAATGACGTCAAGGTTTTATGCGTGGACTGTGTCACATAAACCCTTAGCAACACTTGGCGTGGATCGGGATAGAGTGTCTCTAGCCATTTAGCCTCATCTAGCCGATTATCAAAATCAATGCGCCACTGAGCATAAAAATACTGGTAGTCGGCACTCAGCATGCGCTGCCTCATTTTGTGCACCGCCGTCATGGCGGTACGGCTGTAATACAGCGGATGGAAGTGCGCAAAAGCAAACCAAGCTTCGTCCCAATGAAAAATGACGTCGGGTTTGATAGCCAAAATTTCCATCATGAAATTTTCACAGTGATAAATCAAACCATCAAAAGTTGAATTGGTCAGCGTGATTTGCTTGAGTCGATCCAGCCTGCCGTGTTTTTTTAAATCCAGCATGACGGCTTTGATTTGCGCCAGATCAATGCCGCCATAGAGGTCGTACTCAGCCAGCGGGTAAGTCTCTAAAAAAATAGGGTACGCACCTGTCAACATGACAGAGTAGGGAATGGACTTATGGCAATCGGCCGAGATAAGCACAATGTCACCCGGCTTCAAATTGGCCTGCATCACAATTTTGTTGGAGGTCGAGGTGCCGTTGGTCACAAAGTAACTGGCATCCGCACCAAAGGTCTCGGCTGCTTTGAGGTGCGCTTGCTTAATCGCACCCGTGGGCTCTAAGAGCGAATCCAAACCACCTTGGGTTGCCGATGTTTCCGCCAAAAAAATATTGTCACCATAGAAATCGAGCATGTCGTGAATCCACGGCGAGCCTTTCACCGATGCACCGCGCGATAGCGGCAGCGCATGAAACACGCCTTTGGGCTGCCGACTGTAAGTTTGCAAAGCATCAAAAAAAGGCGTTGAAAACCGCCCACGCACGCCGTTCAAAATGGCTGCATGCAAGTCTAAAAACGGATTGACGTGAAATAACACGCGGTCAAAATGCGCCCGTACTGTAGGGGGCAGCTCAATCGGCGCTTGCTCGCTAATTAAATAGTGGTCAAGCTCTGGACGAAGGCAACGAATCGTTCGGCACAAGTTCACTTCGACGCTATCGAATACCTGTAGCGGCGGCGTCTTGGCGACTAGCGCCCGCCCGTGCGCGCTCAGTACGGCCTGCGAAGCGGCAGTGCTTGGCGGCACATAATTTAAATACACGCAGCTTTGAATATCCGTATTTGCCAATATGGCCGTGAGCGCGTCTTCGGCAGACTCCACAAACACAATGTCATATAAAAACTCATCATGCCCTGATCGCAAGGCCGCTAAATGTTGCCGATACAGCATCTCATAGTCGGCGGGATGCGGGTGAACAATCAAGACCTCAAAGTAAGGTTTAGGCGGACGAATGCCTTGCGCTTTCAGTTGTCCCTCTTCGTGCTGCGCGGGGCGATCGAGCTGATCGAGATTAGTCTGAAATGGACTAAAGATTTGTTGCCGATAGCGGCCGTTTTTTAAAGCCTCGCAGCAGTTATGGACGAGTTGCTTCAGCGCGCTGTGCTGCCCTTGCACCAGATAGTGCTCCAAGCGTAGTTGCACCGCCCGCCCAGGATAAGTCCAGAATCGGTCAACGAGCGCTAATTGAACCAGCTTCCCTTGTAAAGCCTCTACTGGCAGGGGCTGCTGATTGGCAAGAGCAGCTAAGTCCAGCCAGAGCAAATCTCGTTTTTGCTTGAGATCAAAATCACTCACCAGCACGCCCGCTTTATTTTTTCTCGATATAAGTTTTTGCTTCTAAATGCCCTGGGTAGCGTGCCAGTACGGCCGTATAAGCCGCCACAGCCTCATCACGCTTACCTTGCCAGGCGGCGGCACGCGCCGCATAGACATAAGCGCTTGCATCGGTCGTATAGCCGCTCACCAGCAAAGCTGTTGTTTTAGCCATACCGCCCCAATCGCTCTGCCCTTCTTGGGCAATCGCCAGCCTGAGCAGCGCTGTGTAATTGTTCGGGGCCAGTTCTAATGCCGTGCGTGCGCTTTGCTCCGCCTCGCGCCAACGCTTCGCAGCTAATAGCGGAAGCGTAATGCCAAGGCGGGCATCAATTGATTTGCTATTGCGCTCAATCGCCAATCGGTATTCACGAATCGACTCATTGAAGTTGCCCGGCAGGTAGTAAAGCCAGCCACGGCGCAACAGCTTCAGCTCAGCATCGGGCCCATTAGCGGGTATGGCATCAATCGCCGAGAGTGCTTCAGCGTACTTGCCCGCTGTTTCCAACGTATAGGAGTTTTGCCACAGCGCCTGCTGCGCTATAGCGGAAGTTGCAAAAAAAGTAGTGCTCAATAAAAGAGCTGCAATTGAGGTGTGGATTTTCATAAGTTGCTTTCAGTTGAAGTTATTTATAGCTGCCGATCATGAGCTCATCGCGCCATTGATCCCATGCAGCCCCAGAGCCCGTTGTATCTTTGTATTCATGCGCCACGATGCGCCTCACAATGGGAGAATACCAAAAAATCTCTTGTATTCTGCCACCCCAGCTGTTGCCGCTCTCGGTTGTAGCGTAACGGCCTTCATGTTCAACACGAATCGCGCGAAAGCGACCAGCGGGCACAGTGATCGTCTCCCAACCCTTCACTTTCGCGGTTTGCGTTATCTTCGTTTCGCTATTGGGTTTTCCTGAAAATTTATAGGCAAAGTCCCAAGATTTGCCTACCATGAGCGGAAAGCGTAGGGATTCGCTACGTCCTACCATGCGGGCATCATCAAACCCGTGCGTGTCCGTGAACAGCGTCTCGCCTGTGACGCTTCCCACACGATCTTTCGTTTTCGAAGTCAGTATCTGCCACCGTACCACCCAGTAACTGGGCTCGGCGCTCACCAAGGTCTGGCTAAAACGCTCAATTTCTCCGTTTTGCCAAAGATCAACTCGGCGATAGGTCCATTGCATACCTACCATCAAAAATGGCGCTGCCACGGGCATCGTCTCGTTAAGAATACCCTCGCCAGTCACCGACTCAGCTGGGCGAGACTGTGCGCTAGCGCTCCCGCCAATACAGCCCAAGATCATCATGACCGCCGCGATACATAACTTCATACATTGCTCTCCAGCTTTTTGACGCAAGCAAGGATAATATAGCAATGCTCCGCGTCCAATCCGAACTCCTCTCTGCCCTCCAATCCACCCTCGACAAGCTCCTCACTGATGCTGGTCTAGCGGCCAACATCCAAGCTCAATTCGAATCGCCCAAAGTTGCTGCTCACGGCGATTTGGCGATTACGTCTGCAATGCAGCTATCAAAAACGCTGAAGGTTAATCCTCGCGCTTTGGGCGAGACGATGAAAGCCGCCTTAGAAGCCACACCCGCCTTTGCCAAATGGGCAGAGCCACTAGAGATTGCAGGCCCTGGCTTTATCAACATCAGACTCAAACCTGCTGCCAAGCAAACCACGGTAACTGATATTTTGCAAAGCGGCACTGGCTATGGTTCACAGAGCATTGATGCCTCGCAAGGCACATCCAAAAAGGCTTCCGAGCGATTGCTTGTCGAATTCGTCTCTGCCAACCCGACAGGACCGCTCCATGTGGGACACGGGCGGCAAGCCGCGCTAGGCGATGCGATTTGCAATTTATTTGCGACGCAGGGTGTTTCTGTTTACCGCGAGTTTTATTACAACGATGCGGGTGTGCAGATTGAAACGCTGACTAAATCGACCCAGCTTCGCGCCAAAGGCTTTAAGCCAGGTGACGCTTGCTGGCCTGTTGATCCTGCCGACCCCGCAAGCAAGGCGTTTTATAACGGCGAGTACATCGCTGACATTGCACGAGACTATCTCGAAAAATTCGGTTCTGATGGCAAAAGCGTGGATGATGCCGAGGCGATCCGCACCTTTGCCGTGGCGTATTTGCGGCACGAGCAAGATTTAGATTTGGCAGCGTTCAGCGTCAAATTTGACAATTTCTATTTGGAGTCGAGCCTCTACTCAAGCGGGCGCGTGGATGCGACCGTTGTCAAGCTGATTGCCGCTGGCAAAACATATGAGCAAGACGGCGCACTATGGCTCAAATCCACCGAGTACGGCGACGACAAAGATAGGGTGATGCGCAAGTCAAACCCTGAAACACCTGGCGCGTCGATTTACACCTACTTCGTTCCCGACGTGGCGTATCACATTGCCAAATGGGAGCGAGGCTTTACGCGCGTGATCAACATCCAAGGCACCGATCACCATGGCACGATTGCGCGAGTGCGGGCGGGCTTGCAAGCCGCGAACGTTGGCATCCCAAGCGGCTATCCCGACTACGTGCTACACACGATGGTGCGTGTGATGAAGGACGGCGAGGAGGTCAAAATTTCCAAACGCGCAGGCAGTTACGTCACGCTGCGCGATTTGATTGAGTGGACGAGTGCCGACGCCGTGCGCTTCTTTTTGCTCTCGCGCAAACCCGACACCGAGTACACCTTTGATGTGGACTTGGCGGTTAAGAAAAACAATGACAACCCTGTGTTTTATGTGCAGTACGCGCATGCGCGGATTTGCTCAATTTTACAGACGTTTGAAGAAGGCGGCGGAGAAATCGCCTCGCTTGGCGCGGTTGATTTATCGCCACTTGATAGTCCTATTGCGCAAGCGCTGATGCTCCAACTCTCCAAATACCCCGCCATGCTGACTGAAGCTGCTAAAGGCTTTGCGCCGCACGACGTGACGTTCTATCTGCGTGACTTGGCGAGCAGCTACCATAGCTACTACGATGCTGAGCGTATCTTGGTGGAGGATGTGCCAACCAAATTGGCGCGTTTGGCGTTAATAGCGGCAACGGCTCAGGTTTTAAAAAATGGACTGGCCATTTTGGGCGTGAGTGCTCCGACAAAAATGTAAAGGTGTGATGAGATGAATGCAAACAAACAACGCGGCAGCACGGCTATTGGTGTGATTCTCGGCGTCCTGATTGGTCTAGGTGTTGCGCTCGGCGTGGCGGTCTACGTCATGAAAGTGCCCACGCCATTCAATAGCAAAAGCACCAGCCGTACGCCCGCGCAAGACGCCGCGGAGGCCAAGAAAAATAAAGACTGGGATCCAAACGCCGCTCTCTCAGGCAAGCCCGTAGCCAAGCCTACTGATCCCGCAGCAACCAAAGCGCCTGAACCTGCAGCCAAGCCGCAAGCCACACCAGCTATGGCTTCCCAAACTCCTGCCGCAGCAAGCCCTACCGCTGACGCGACGATCGAATACTACGTTCAAGTGGGCGCGTTTCGTAGCGACGGCGATGCCCAAGCGTTACGCGGAAAACTAGCCCTTTCTAATTTTGAAGGCAAGGTCATCGAACGCGAGCAATCGGGACAAAAAGTTTACCGCGTGCGAGTTGGGCCGTTTGCCAATCAGGCAGCTGGTGACAAAGCCAAAGCGAGTTTGGACGCCGCAGGTTTTGACACTATGGTGATGCGCACGCAGCGCTAAACCCTGTGACAGCACAGATTATTTTTTGGAGTTTGACATGAACAAGCAACGCAAGATCTCTTTCACACGCCGCGATTTAGGTGGCCTCTCCGTTGGTGCAGCCGCGCTGCTCTCGGGCTTACAAACCTTGCCAGCCATGGCTCAGGCTAAACCGCCCGAAGAAGGCCTTGACTACATCAAGCTTGGGAAGCCTGCTGCAACTGATGGCGTCAAGAGCAAGATTGAGGTCGTCGAGTTCTTTTGGTATCACTGCCCTCACTGCCATCGCTTTGAGCCCACGCTGCAAGCTTGGCTTAAAAAGTTGCCAAAAGACGTGCATTTCCGCCGTGTCCATGTGGCCTTCCGCGCCGACTTCGTACTTGATCAGCAATTGTTCTACGCACTAGAGGCCATGGGCAAAGTCGAACAAATGCACAGCAAGGTGTTTGCCGCTATCCACGTCGAAAAACTAGATCTGACTAGCCGCGAAAAAATCATTGACTGGGTCGGCAAACAAGACGTCGACAAAGCCAAATTCACGCAAATCTACGACAGCTTTGCTATTGGCTCCAAAGCCACGCGTGCGACGCAGCTACAAAACGCCTACAACGTCACGGGCGTGCCCGCGCTTGGCATTGCAGGGCAGTTCTACACCGACGGTTCGCTAGCGCAAAGCATGGAGCGCGCATTACAAGTCGCCGATTACTTAATCGGTACGCAGCGCAAAAAATAAAGCGGCGCCAATGAAAGTCATTTTTGCAGGCACGCCTGAGTTCGCGGCAGTTGCCCTGCAAGCCATACTGGATAAGGGCTACAGCGTACCTTTGGTGCTCACGCAGCCCGACAGGCCGGCAGGACGTGGCCTCAAATTGCAACCCTCCGCCGTCAAGCAATTGGCACGCCAACACGGCATTGCTGTGGCTCAGCCTCTCAGTTTGCGCTTAGACGGCAAGCACCCCGAGGAAGCCACTGCAGCCAAAAAACTCATCGAGGATGCTCAGGCGGATTTCATGGTCGTCGCGGCTTATGGACTCATCCTGCCGCAGTGGACGCTAGATGCGCCCAAGCACGGTTGTTTAAACATCCACGCTTCGCTTTTGCCACGTTGGCGCGGTGCGGCGCCCATTCACCGCGCGATTGAAGCGGGCGATCATGAGACGGGCATCACCATCATGCAAATGGATGCGGGGCTGGACACAGGGGCGATGCTATTCAAACGTGCCATTGGTATCGCCAATGACGACACCACGCAAACGCTGCTCGGAAAACTGGCGCCGCTGGGTGGCCAGATGATTGAGTTCGCGCTGCGAAGCTATAGCAAGCTCACCCCCACGCCACAGCCGTTAGACGGTGTGACTTACGCAGCAAAAATTTCAAAGCTGGAGTCCGCGATTGACTGGACGCAAGATGCCGTCGTGATTGAACGCAAAATTCGCGCTTTGAACCCTGCGCCAGGCTGCACAACCGAACTCAATGGCGAAACGATCAAGGTGTGGCGAGCTCTTGTGGGTCATGGCCCAGCAGGCATCTCTATGGAAACGGGTGACGGACGAGGACTCACGCTTGCAGAGATACAGCGTGCAGGTGGCAAGCGCATGAGCGCCGTCGATTATTTGCTGGGGCTCAAAAAGCCCGCTTAAAAATTCTTCTTGAGGTCTAGCCCTGCATAGAGCTGCCCCACCTGCGCTTCGTAGCCGTTAAACATTTCGGTCTTATGACGTTTGGCAAATAGGCCGCCGCCGTCGCCAATACGCCGCTCGGTGCTTTGACTCCAACGCGGATGATCCACCAGCGGATTGACGTTGGAATAAAAACCGTACTCTTGCTTAGCCGCCTTGTTCCACGCCGTGCCAGGCTGCTTGTCGGTAAAGCGAATTTTGACAATGCTCTTGGCGCTTTTGAAACCGTATTTCCAAGGCAACACAATCCGCACGGGTGCGCCGCTTTGGTTGGGCAGCACTTCGCCGTACATGCCAAACGCGAGCAAAGTCAGTGGATGCATGGCTTCATCTAAGCGCAGCCCTTCCACATACGGCCAATCAAGCACCGACGAGCTAATGCCGGGCATTTGCGTTTTGTCGGCCAGTGTGACGAACTCGACAAACTTAGCGCCAGGCAGGGGCTCGACTTTTTTGATGAACTCCGATAGCGAGTAACCCACCCACGGAATCACCATCGACCAACCTTCGACGCAGCGCAGGCGGTAAATACGCTCTTCCATCGCGCTCATCTTCATCACATCTTCCAAGCCATATTTGGCGGGCTTTTTGACCATGCCCTCCACTTCAATCGTCCAAGGTGTGGTTTTGAGCGTATGCGCGGTTTTGGCAGGGTCGGATTTGTCGGTGCCAAATTCGTAGTAATTGTTGTAGGTGCTCGCGTCTTTGTAATCGGTGACTTTTTCCATCGTCATTGCGCCAGCCACCTTGGAGGGCACGCTAGCAATGGCTTTGTGCTTGCCAGGGGCTGTGGTGGCAGCAAATGCCTCACGGCCGGCGAAGGTGGCAAGCGCCGATCCTGCTGCGCCGCTGGCAAATAACTTGAGTAGCTGGCGGCGGCTGGCGTAATCGGCTGGCGATGTAATCTCGGACGAGAACGGGTGGACAAATCCTGAAGCGGTAGATCGAATCAACATGGCAATTTCCTTAAAGTTAAAGATGAGTCGCCGTCAATGGCAAATTCTTACACCACCAGTATGCCTTTTATAAAACCGCCAATGCATCCAAAATGATGCTCTTGGTCAGTACTTCGGGCAATAGCTGAGGCGCTTGGGCGCCTGGCAAATAAAACGCATAAACGGGCAAACCTGAGCGGCCTAATTTGGCTAACTCAGCCGCAATCGCAGGATTAGGCTTTGTCCAATCCGCGCGCAATAAAAGTACATTTTTGGTTTTAAACACAGCTTCAATGTCCGCGTGTTTTAGTGTCGATGACTTGTTGACTTGGCACGTCAAGCACCAAGCCGCCGTGAAGTCCACAAACACGGGGCGACCTGCCGCGCGACCCGCTTGTTGCGCTTCAAGCGTCCAATCCGACCATGCGCCAACGGTCGCAGATGTGCTTGGAGAGGCAGCGCCTACGGGCGACGCGCCCTCATCGCTGCCTTGCCACAGAGCGTAGGCGCCCCCCAGACAAAGAACAAAAATGGTCACCACAATTCGACGCGGCAAGCCTTTGGATAATCCCGTTGCCCAGATCAGAGCGGTCAGCATCAAGAGTGCAAAGACCAAAGCAAACGCACTATTCATGCTGGTTTGCTGTGCGTAAATCCAAAGTAACCACACCACAGTTGCAAAGACTGGCCAAGCCAAAAAGTGCCGCATCACCGTCATCCAGTTTCCGGGCTTTGGCAGAACCTTTAAAAACCACGCGCCTATTTTTGGATACGCGGCGATCAACAGGAAAGGCAGCGCCATGCCAATGCCTAGCGCGGCAAAAATCAAAATGGCTTGGCTCGCGGGCAAGGCTATGGCAAGCCCTAGCGACGCTCCCATAAACGGTGCGGTACACGGCGTCGCAATCAACACAGCCAGCGCTCCGCTAGCCAGCGCTTCGATGCTGGGATTGCGTGACTGAAAATTAGACAGCTGTGCGGGCAAGACGAAGCGCAGCTCAAATGCATCAAATAAATTAAGACCAATCAATAAAAACAACAATGCCAAACCCGCCACCATGCTGGGCGACTGCAATTGAAATCCCCAACCTAGGCTTTGCCCCGCCCCGCGCAGTGCCAAGAGTGCCGCACCCAAGAGCACAAAAGTTGCCACCACACCCACCGCAAACAAGCCGCTAGAAGAGCGGAAAGACAGCGTATCGTCCGAGTGCACCGTGGCCGCTCCCGTCGCATCCAACTTCACCATCGCCACACTCGACTTGTTATCAAAGACCTTTTTAGGTGCAAAGCTGAGCAACTTAATAGCCAGCACAGGCAGCACGCAAGGCATCAAATTCAAAATCAAACCACCCACCAAAGCGCCCAGTACAGCGAGCCAAAATGCAGCGCTCAGCCATGTGGCACTGGAGGCAGCGATTGCCTCATTTGTTTTATTTTTTGTGAGTGCCGCTTCAAGTGCAGGATTGACCGCGCTTGGCTTAGCGGCTGGTGCTACTGGCCATGCCCCCTCCAACTTGGCCTCTGCGCGCAAGGATGGATTATTTTGACCACCTGCTATTTTGATCACCCAAGCCATGGCAGCAGGGCTATTGGTGCGCTGAACATTTAAAGGCATCACCGCCGACCATTGCCCGTTAGCCCATGCCTGCTCTAGCTTGGCAGCCGTCTCAATGATCTCACCGTCTTCAGGGAAAGCCTCCAACTGTTTACCCTGCCAATTAGCAGGCAGACCCAAAGCTAAAAGTTTGAGTGATTTCTCTGCTGGCACAAAGGTCACTGTGCCTGTATGAGCTTTGGGTTCACGCGCCTGCGCATCCATAAAAATACCACGCTTCAAGGCCGTTGAACCACGCACCGGTATCTTGAGCGTGAACTCGCCCTCTTCTGGAATGCATTCGGTTTTGCACACCAACCACTGCGCTTTCAAATTGATCACAAACTCGCCGCTTGGACTTTGGAAACTCTGGTTCACCGTCACGGGCGCAGCCAACATGACAATGCCCTCATAGCCATAGTTCGCTAAATTGGCGACAGCGATTTTTTGTGGGGTTGGCCACTGGGTTGCCCCTGCAGTGCTGCCCACGGGCAACGTCCAATTGAGCTGCGTAGGAAGCCCAGAATCACCCGGGTTTTTCCAATACGTATGCCAACCGGGTTGATGCTGAATTTGCAGCCCCACCCAAAGCGGCTTACCTAGCTGCACGCCGTCTGGCGCATACGCCATCAATTCGGCACGCACATGCGGCGTGGTGACTAGATTGCTAATAGATTTACTAGAAAAATTAGCTTGTGCCTGCGCGGCCACTATGGCGCCGCAGGTTAAAAATAAACTAACTAGCCACCGAGAAAAAATGTGAGAGGTCATGAGAGATGAGTATAGATTGCGCCGATTTGCTTACACACCGCTAAACACCGCGTGCTCTATCCGCATGAAATTGCTGAACATAGGCGCCCAAGCGCCCCGCATCCAGCGCCTCGCGCACTTCGCGCATGAGGTTCAAAAAGTAGTGCAAATTGTGAATACTCGCGAGCATGGGCCCAAGCATTTCGCCACAGCGATCTAAGTGGTGCATGTAGGCGCGGGAGAAACCTCCGGCAAAACAAGCGTAGCAAGTGCACGTCTCATCCACAGGACGCTCGTCGGTTTTGTGCCGCGCATTTCTAATCTTCAAATCGCCAAAGCGCGTGAAGTAGTGACCGTTACGTGCATTGCGCGTGGGCATCACGCAATCAAACATATCAATGCCCGATAGCACGCCTTCAATCAAATCTTCGGGGGTGCCCACGCCCATCAAGTAGTGCGGCTTGTGCGCAGGCAATTTGGGGCCAATGTGACGCAGCACGCGCATCATGTCGTCCTTGGGCTCGCCCACCGACACGCCGCCAACGGCAACGCCTGGGAAGTCCAGCTCTTCTAGCTTGGCGAGCGACTCCTCACGCAATCCCTCATGCATACCGCCTTGGACAATGCCAAATAGCGCATTCGGATTTTCAAGCCTTTCAAACTCAGCCTTGCAGCGCACCGCCCAGCGGGCAGAGAGCTCCATCGACACCCGCGCCTCGGCCTCGGTGGTGAGCTGGCCTTTGGTCTTGCCCGACACCTGAATGTAGGGAGTGCACTCGTCAAACTGCATCACGATATCGGAGTTCAAGACCTTTTGAATTTGCATCGACACCTCGGGTGTGAGGAGCAACTTGTCACCGTTCACAGGCGATGAAAATTTCACGCCCTCCTCAGAGATTTTGCGCATCTCGCCCAGCGACCACACTTGAAAGCCGCCGCTATCGGTGAGGATAGGCTTGTCCCATTTTTCAAACTTGTGCAGGCCGCCAAACTGATTCAAAACATCCACGCCTGGACGCAGCCACAGATGAAACGTATTGCCCAAAATGATTTGAGCGCCCATGTCCTCAAGGCTTTTGGGCATGACCCCCTTCACCGTGCCATAAGTGCCCACAGGCATAAAGATGGGTGTCTCCACCACGCCGTGGTTGAGGGTCATGCGCCCACGACGGGCGTGGGAGCCGAGGTAAGAGCCGTCTGCCGTGGCGGGATCGGTTTTGAGGAGTTCGAAATTAAGCATCTGTTGATTTTCTATGCTTTCACCAGCAGCATCGCATCGCCATAGCTAAAAAATCGATACTGATTTTTGATGGCGTGTGCGTACAGCGACATCACGCGCTCGTAACCCGCAAAAGCGCTGACCAACATCATCAGCGTGCTTTTGGGCAAATGAAAATTGGTGAGCAACAAGTCCACCATTTGAAACTCAAACCCTGGCGTAATAAAGATATTGGTGTCACCCGATAGTTGCTTTGTTTTGGCATACGTCTCCAGCGTGCGCACCGTCGTAGTGCCCACTGCCACAAGCCTTCCCCCGCGTGCCTTGCAGGCCGCTATCGCTTCCAAGGTCATGGCTGGTATGGCATAGCGCTCGTAGTGCATGACGTGATCTGCAATCTTCTCGGTCTTCATCGGCTGAAACGTCCCCGCGCCTACGTGCAGCGTCATGCTGGCGGTCTGCACGCCTTGCGCTGCAAGAGCTGCGAGGGTGGTCTCATCAAAATGCAAGGCCGCCGTTGGCGCTGCCACCGCGCCTGGATGTTTGGCAAATACCGTTTGATAACGCGATTCGTCTTCCGCGTCATCGGCGTGTTCAATGTATGGCGGCAGCGGCACGTGGCCATGTGCAGCCATGAGCTTATACGGATCATCCGAGAAGGAGAAATGAAACAGCTCGTCATTTGTTCCCGCACGCCCGAGTAGAGTTGCTGAAAAGCCGCCCTCTCGCCCCATGCCATTCGCGCCCGCCATGCGCAGCACCGAGCCGACCTGCGGTTTTTTGCTCACGCGCATGTGCGCGATGACTTCGTTTTTGTGAAGCGCGGGATCAAGCACGCGCTCAACGAGTAACTCCAGCTTGCCGCCCGTCGCCTTCTCACCAAACAGCCGTGCCTTGACCACCTCTGTGTCGTTAAACACCAGCAAGTCGCCCGCACGCAGCAAACTAGGCAATTCGTTAAACACGCGATCAATGGGTGGACTGGCTTGTCCGTCCAGCAGACGCGAACTGCTGCGCACACTGGCAGGATGCTGGGCGATCAGTTCAGGTGGGAGGGTGAAATCAAAATCGGAAGTATTCATGGCCGCTATTCATAAGACAATGGCGATTATCCTTTTATGAACACCACGCCGCCCGCCAAACCACCGCAAAGTGCAGCTAAAACGCATGCGCAAAGAGCGCTGGCAAAGCTCGGGCTCGTGCGCGATATTGATTTTGCGCTGCACTTGCCGCTGCGCTATGAGGACGAGACGCACATCACAGCGCTGCGTGACGCACGCCACGGCGAGACGGTGCAAATTGAAGCGGTGGTCACATCGTGCGAGATTCAGTTCAAAGGCAAGCGCCAACTCGTCGTCACCGTGATTGATGGCGGCGAGGAGTGCACGCTTCGCTTCTTTAATTTTTATCCTTCGCACCAGCGATCACTGGCGGTGGGCGAGCGGCTACGGATTCGCGGCGAAATCAAAAAATCACTGCTTGGCTGGTCGATGCTGCATCCCACCTTCAAAGCCGCTGGCGGCGAACTCGCGCAAGTGCTCACTGCCGTATACCCCACCACGGCTGGGCTGCCGCAGGGCTATATCCGTAAAGCTGTGTGGAGTGGACTCTTGCGAGCATCACAGCGTGGGGAGCTTGCAGAAACAGTCGAGATTGCACATTTGCCTGCTCTTTCCGATTCGCTGGAATTGCTGCATCACCCGACGCCCGATGTATCGATAGCTGAGCTGGAAGATAAATCGCATCCTGCATGGCAACGGCTTAAAGCCGAGGAATTACTCGCACAGCAACTCTCGCAGTTACAAGCACGGCGTGAGCGAGCGAAAATGCGGGCGCACCCCTTGAGTTTGTTTGCCCCTGCGGCAGTAGGGGAAATGTCTGCGCGAGCGGACAAAGGGGTTGTCTTCGAGCTTCTAAAAGTCCTCCCCTTCAAGCTAACAACGGCGCAAACGCGCGTCCAACGCGAAATTGCAGCCGACCTTGCGCTTGCGAAACCCATGAACCGCCTCCTGCAAGGCGAT
>JANPAY010000211.1:0-1647 GCA_031430155.1 Comamonadaceae bacterium | reverse complement strand
GGACGTTGAACCACATCGCCTCAGGCACACCCGCGCGTTTGCCGGGCACGTAGCGCCATTTCATGACCGTGGTAGCGGCCGATTGATCGAGGCGATCAAAGCCGCTTGATTTACGAATTTCCGCTTTTTGCGGCAAGCCGTCAGCACCAATCAGAACGCGCATGATCACGCTGCCCTGTTCGTTGAGCTTTTTGCTCATTACCGGATACGGTGGCTTCGGGTTTTGCAGATAGTCGGCGTCGCTTGACGGCAGTTCCACACGCGGCGGCGCAGGCGGGGCCGGTGGCGGGGCAGCGGGTGCCGGTGGCGCAGGCGCGACCGGTGCTGCGATGGGCGGGAGTGGCGCGGGAGGCTCGATGACGCCAACCGGTGCGTTGGGGCTCGGTGTGGGATCGGGGATTGCCTGCAACTGCGGCGTGGGCGCAATAGTCGGTTGTTTCACCAGCGGCTTTGGCTCGGGCGGAGGAGGTGGCGGCGGCTCATCCTCGGGGCGCGGTGGCTCGATAAATTCGGCGAGCACCTGAGCCGGAACGACGAGTTCCACGGCGCGGCGCAGCAAGCCGGTTTGCAACAGCCACAAGGCGATGACATGAAACGCAATCACCGAGATCGTCACGATCACGTTGCGGCTCAGCATCGGGGTGGGCGCGTCTTCTTCGAATGCTGTCATCGTTGGCAAAGTGCCGTCATCTCCGGCTGCAAGCCAGGGATCCCGTCACGTGTAAATTGATAGGTGTTCATCGTCTGGATTCCCGTCTTTACAAGACGAGAATGACGCCAATGCGGAGTGTTGAATTGCGTGGAATGACGCATCACGTATCGGCCCACTGTCGCAGCAGGTTGTGATAAGTACCCGTCAGAGATATCGTGTCTTCGTTGTCGCCCAACTGATTGCGCAGGCGGATGATGGTGTTGTCGAGGTTGAACAGCAATCGGCGCTGTTCGTCGCTCCGTACCATGCTCTCGATCCAGAAAAAACAGGCCAGGCGGAAGCCGCGCGTGACCGGTGTGACCTGATGCAATGTCGTGCCCGGATAGATGACCGCGCTTCCGGCTTTGAGCTTGATGCTTCGGGATCCGCCGGTATCCTGAATCACCAGTTCACCGCCATCATATTCATCGGGTTCGGCGAGAAACAGGGTGCAGGAAATGTCAGTGCGGACGAGCACCCAGGCATCAGGCGCAAAGCGGAAAGCGTTGTCGACATGGTTGCCAAAAGAATTCGCGGCACCACCATAACGATTGACGCGCGGCGGATAAACGCGCTTCGGCAGCGTTGCGGAGAAAAACGTCGGGTTGCGATCCAGCCCTTGCAGCACAAGGCTGCGGATCGCGCGTCCGGCTTCGCTTTCATGCGGCAGTTGTTCATTGTTTTTGATGTCAGCGGCTTGCTTGCCCGCGCTGTCGCGACCGGCTTTCCAGTCGACGTCCGCTAGCAGCGAGCGCGCCTGCAACAGCTCGTCGGCATTCAGTACGTTGGCGATTGTGAGAAGCATGGCGGCGGCTTTGCTGGGGAAACGCTGATCAAGTGGCTGCGACGGCGCATTACTTCGTTGTGTGGTGCTCGGAATCCTCATGTACAAAAGCGTACATTCCGGTTCCTGCGCGCCACACGCCTCGCACTGCATCCGTCTCGCTCACTTGTTC
>JANPAY010000210.1:0-14518 GCA_031430155.1 Comamonadaceae bacterium | reverse complement strand
CTGCATATTACCTTTGACGATCGATTTAAAAAACTCACCGCTGATATGTCCAATGCTGGCGGGGCCTCCGCTACCAAACGACAAGCCACCTGCGGCGGTAGCGGCGGTGCGCATCTCGGCCAAGCTTTGCGGGCCTGTTTTTGGGTTGCTCATAAATAGTACGGGCGCAGAGCCTGCATAAAAAATGTGCGTGAATTGAGCAACAGGATCGTAGGGCTGCTTCTCTAGAGCAAAAGGCCCAATCGAGAGCGGCGTCGAGTTCGCCATCATCAAGGTGTAGCCATCGGGCGCAGCTTGCACCGTGGCTAAACCGCCCACACTGCCGCCTGCGCCAGGCTTGTTGTCCACGACCACGGGCTGTCCCAATTTTTGCGACAGCGGCTCGGCAATCATGCGCGCAATGATGTCACTTGCCCCGCCCGCGCCAAAGGTGACGATGAGCTTGATAGGCTTTTCTGGATAGGCCGCCATGGCGAGGTTGGATAAAGTGAGTACGCCTGCACCAACCAGCGCAGCTAGCTTAGAGATGTTTAAAAAACGCATGATGAACTCCTTAAAAAATGAAAAGATTGCAAAGAAAATTTACAAAGTCGCGGTGACACCACCATCGACGTAGAGCACGTGTCCATTGACGTAGCGCGAAGCATCTGAACTTAAAAACACTGCTGCGCCTACTAAGTCTTCCACATTGCCCCAGCGCTTGGCAGGTGTGCGGTTCATGAGCCACGCGCTAAATGCCTCGTCCTTCACCAGTGCTTCGGTGAGTTCGGTTTTAAAGTAGCCTGGACCAATCGCGTTGACATTGAGTCCGAGCGGCGCCCAGTCAATCGCCATGCCCTTGGTCAGCATCTTCACCGCGCCTTTGCTGGCGGCATAGGGTGCAATGCCTGGGCGACCCAGCTCGCTTTGCACGGAGGCGATGTTGATGATCTTGCCTGCTTTGCGAGGAATCATGCGCCTTGCCACGGTGCGCCCCACCATAAACACGCTGTCGATGTTGGTACGCATGATGGCGTGCCAGTCCTCGTCTTTGAACTCGTCTAGTCTGTTGCGGCGCGTCATGCCCGCGTTGTTAATCAAGATGTCAATCGCGCCAATGTCAGCTTCAATTTTTGCAATGGCCGCGTCCACGGCGTCGCTGTCCGCTACGTCAAATGGCACGGCATGCGCGTGGATGCCTTCTCGTTCAAGCAGCATCGCCGCGTGGCTGAGTTTGTCCACGTCGCGACCGTTGAGCACGACGGTTGCGCCTGCCTCGGCAAGTCCCTTAGCGAGCGCAAAGCCAATACCGCTGCTTGAGCCAGTGATAAGCGCGATGCGCCCTGTGATGTCGAATTGTTGGGTGATGGTGTTCATGGGAGTTTGAGGGGTGAATAATGAATTCTAGGCGGGAACAAAAAGATGATCGGGCGTCAGCCCTTGCCAGTAACGCTCTAATGCCATGCAATATCCGTGCTCGATGGCCTCTGTGGTTTGCACCGTATTAAACAGCGGGCTTGAGCCGCGAGCCGCAGCTAGTTGCAGCTTGATGGCTGCATAGTGCGCAGGCTGTGTGGCTAGTTCAACTGCTCGCGCTTCGTAGTCTGCCCAACTGGTCGTGATGAGTTCATCTAAATCCAGAGTATGCAAAAGACTAGCCGCCATGCGACTCGTCATCGTCTCGCCAGCCATCGTGAGCAGCGGCAAGCCCATCCACAGCGCATCATTTGCTGTCGTACCGCCGTTGTAGGGGAGGGTGTCTAAAAATAAGTCACAGGCGGCTAGCCTTGCTAAATAGTCGGGCACGCTGACGCGTGTGCCAAACACCAGGCGGCCCGCGTTCACGTCCCTCGATTCGGCCTCAGACCGCAGATTGCTTTGCGCGATCTCGCTATCGGCATAGAGCATGAGACTGCTGTCAGGCACGGCTTGCAAAATCCGCATCCAGCTATCAAACACTTCTGGCGTGATTTTGTAGCTGTTGCAAAAACTACAAAACACAAAGCCGCTTTCGATGAAGCCATACGCCATGCGGGCTGCAGCACGATTTTCGTGCTGCACTGCTGCTGGACGCTTGCTATCACTCACCTGAAAACAGTGGGGCAGATAAATCATTTTTTCGCTGTAATGCGTACGCAATGACTCTGGCACAAGTACCCCGTCGCTAATCATGTAGTCCACATTGACTGCCGAAGTGGTGGCTGGATAGCCCAAGTATTGAACCTGAACAGGCGCCACGCGTGCCATCAAAATGCCCGTGCGACCACCTTGCGTCAGTCCTGTTAAATCGACCGCCACGTTAATTTCCATCTGCCTTGCAAGCTGAACGACGTCTTCGTCACTCATGACGCGGATGTCGATCAATTGATCGAAAGCCGCCATCACGCGGGTACGATACGGGTCGCCGTCAGCGGCATGGCCATTAGAAAACGCGATGAGCTCAAATTGCGTTTTGTCATGCAGCTCAAACATTTCCGCCGTGAGATATGACACGGGATGCGATTGAAAATCGGCTGAAAAATACGCGATACGAATCTTCTCACCTGCTCGCTTTTGACGGGGTGTGAAGTTGCCAGCATCTGGCAAAGCAGGATAGGCATCGACCCAGAGCGCAGCGGCCTTGCGCTGCACATCAGGTGAGCCTGAGAAAGAAATAATTTGAAACGGTGGACATGTCTTTTGTCCTGCCAGTACACGTGATTCGATTTGCTGAATCAAGGCATCTAAACCCTGCCAATCGCAAATACGCATCTTGGTGTTGAGCACATTACCAAGGTAGATGCTGGGGTCAGGCATCAAGCTAACGCCACGCTCGTAATGCGGTAACGCTAAATGATGTAGGCCTTGCGCTTGGTACGTTGCACCCAGATTGAAGTGCGCGTCGCCAAGGCTCGGGTCGATTTCAATCGCGCGTTCGTAGCAGGCGCGCGCCAGCAAAATATCGCCTGCGTGAAAGGCGGCATTGCCTTGTGCAAACTGCGATTGAGCCTCTGGCTCAGAAAGTTCCAGGGAAGCTGCCACCGTCGATCAGGATGTTTTGCCCGTTGATATAGCTGGCGTGCTGGCTGCATAAAAACGCGCAAGTCGCGCCAAACTCGGCTGGATCTCCAAGCCTTTTTGCCGGATGTTCGGCAATACGCGCGGCACGAATTTCATCTGAACTTTTACCTGATTTTTTAGCTTGCGCTGAAAAATTGCTCACAATACGGTCCGTATCAAAAATGCCCGGCAGCATATTGTTAATCGTCACGTTCTTGGCAACTGCACCGCCGCGCGCTACGCCTGCCACAAAACCTGTGAGGCCGCTCCTAGCGCCGTTGGACAAGCCCAAAATATCAATCGGCGCTTTCACTGCGCTAGACGTGATGTTGATGATGCGCCCAAAACCGCGTGCCATCATGCCGTCGATCGTCGCTTTGATGAGTTCAATGGGTGTGAGCATGTTGGCATCCAAAGCCGCCACCCACATGTCGCGATTCCAATCGCGAAAGTCACCAGTCGGTGGACCGCCTGCGTTGGTGACCACGATGTCGTAATCCGCGTGTGCCGCAAATACGGCTGCGCGTCCCGCCATCGTTGTGATGTCGCTCGCGACGGCCTTAATCGTCACGGCAGGATTAATGACGCGAAGCTTGGCAGCCGCCGCTTCTAGTGCGTCGGCAGTGCGAGCCACAATAACGACGTTCACGCCCTCTTTGACTAACGCTTCGGCGCAGCCGTAACCAAGTCCCTTGCTTGCGCCGCAAACCAAGGCGGTGCGCCCTTTGATGCCTAAATCCATATGATGCTCCTTAAAAATTAACTCGATAGATTTTCCCACCGTTCAAGGGCGATGAGTAGCGCAGATTCAATCTCCGCGTCACGCTTCAAAAGAGCCGTTGCGCGGTCAGGGTCTTTGGCAAAAACCGAACCTTCCGCCAGCTCAGTGCGAAGCGTAGTTTGCTCGTTCTCAAGCGATTCAATCTTTCCGGGCAAGCTGTCTAATTCTCGTTGGTCTTTGAAGCTGAGTTTCTTTTTTGTGCCATTTGCAGATTGGTTTGCAGAGGCATTGCTCTTGGGGGGCTTAGTGGGTGGGGCTTGCGGACTAGATGCCTTTGCATTCCCTGTCAGCTTCTTCGCTCGCTCACTTTGAATCAACCAGTCAGACACACCGCCTTCGTATTCGCGCCACATGCCCGCTTGTGTTTGCCCTTCATAGACGATGGTGCTGGTGACGACGTTATCCAAAAACGTGCGGTCGTGGCTGACCAAAAACACTGTGCCATCAAACTGTTGGAGTAAATCTTCCAAGAGTTCCAGCGTGTCAATATCCAAATCATTGGTCGGCTCGTCGAGCACCAGCACGTTAGCAGGCCTTGCAAACAGGCGTGCCAAGAGGAGTCGATTGCGCTCGCCTCCGCTCAAACTGCGAACGGGTGACAGGGCGCGAGCGGGTTCAAACAAAAAATCGGCAAGGTAGCTTTTGACGTGCTTTTTATTGCCGCCAATCTCCACCCACTCCGAACCTGGGCTAATAAAGTCTTCCAGCGTCGCGTCTAAATCCAGCGCATCACGCATTTGGTCGAAATACGCCACCGATAAATTCGCACCTTGACGAACCTTGCCCGAGTCCTGCGCTAGCTCGCCCAAAATTATTTTTAAGAGGGTCGTTTTGCCCGCGCCGTTGGGGGCGATCAGCCCCACTTTGTCGCCGCGCATTATGGTCGACGTGAAGTCTTTGACGATGACTTTGTTGAAGCTTTTGCACACGTCCACTAGCTCCGCCACAATCTTGCCACTGCGCTCCCCCGAGCTCACATCCAAGTTCACACGGCCCAGCTGATCGCGCCTTGCGGCACGTTGCGCCCGCATGTCTTGCAAGCGCGTAATACGCCCCTGAGCCCTAGTGCGGCGGGCTTCTACGCCTTTTCTAATCCAAATTTCTTCTTGCGCTAAGAGCTTGTCGGCTTTGGCGTTTACGGTCGCTTCAATATCTAACTGCTCTGCTTTTTGCGTCACGTAAGCCGAGAAGTTGCCTGGGTAATCACGCAGCTTGCCACGGTCAAGCTCGACGATGCGCGTCGCCACCGCATCTAAAAACGAGCGGTCGTGCGTGATGGCAATCAAACTTCCTTTGAAGGCGATGAGCAAGCCTTCCAACCACGTAATGGCATTCAAATCCAAATGATTGGTTGGCTCGTCCAGCAAGAGCACATCAGGTTCAGTAACCAGTGCCTGCGCCAAAGCCACACGTTTTTTCATACCGCCCGATAACGTGCCGATTAAGGCGTCACGTGGCAGTCCAAGGCGTTCAATCGCTTCGTCTACTCGCTGCTCCCAGTTCCAACCGCCAAGGCGTTCAATTTGCGTTTGTAGCTCGTCCAAGTTATCGGCCTCACCTGCGCAATACAAATCAATCGCGGCGATGAGTGGCGTGAGCCCCACGCTGACAGCTTCAAACACGCTGGAGGTCGCATCCAGTATGGGCTCCTGAGCTACATAGGCAATGCGAATGCCGTTTTGTTTGTGCAGCGCACCATCGTCAAACGCGTGCATGCCTGCAAAGATTTTGAGAAGTGACGATTTGCCCGCACCGTTGCGGCCAATGAGGCCAACGCGTTCGTTTGCCTCTAGAGAGAAATCGGTGTGATCAAGAAGTGCGAAGTGCCCAAAAGCGAGTTGAGCGTCTAAGAGAGAAATTAAAGCCATCCCTCGATTATCGGGGGCATGGCTTGCAGAGCCTGATTAGCTGGGTTTACCGCGAGTGACAGAGACGGCTTCTTCTGACCATAAATCGGGGTTGCCACGCTGAGGCCTACCTTCAAAAATAGCTTTTATTCGAGTTAAAGAATTGACTTCAGCCCACATGGTTTCTTTAGAGCGATAGCCCCAGCGATTGATACTGGTTCGTTCAAATCGGTAAGCTTTAAAAGTCCCTGCGGGAACTGTAATTGTCTCGATACCTTTAAGCACACCTGTATTTTCAACCCAGCCTTTTTGCCCTGCGGATGGGCCTGTTGTAAGAGTAAAGGCTGAGCGTCCTTCCCATTTTTTGCCGACGCTGATGCCGTCAGCGGGGAGCAGTAAAAGAGGTGGATCAAAAATCATGCCATCACCTCGTCGTTGCAGTTCTCCTGCGGTCGTCAAAATTGTATTGCCGTTGTAATAGATGAAGCCATTTTCAATTTTGTTAATGGTGGGTTTGCTACGGCTGATCTCTAGCTTGGAATAGCCGTCGTATCTCACAAGCTCTGCTTGATCGCCGACTCGAAACATATCTGCGTAGGAACGCGCAACAGTCACGCCACTTTTATCGGTATAGGCTTTAGTCTTGGCCTCGTTCAATCGCTCAATCGCATTCATCGCTGATTGACTAAGAGGCCCACTCGGATACTTTTGCACAAAGGCATAAAACGGATCGGCAGATTTACTGTCTTTGATCTTGTCCCACTCCGCCTTTTCAACATCGAACACTTTTTCTTTTTGATCTTCAGTCAGCTTCACTACTTTTTTAATACCACTGTTAAAAACAAAGTCATCTTCTAGGCTTGTTGTTTCCCACGGAATTTGCGCCCCATCACTGGCTTTGCGTACCGCAAAACGTACGCGTTTAAATACGTTTTCAATGCTGGCATTTGGCTTTTGTAGCTCTTGCAACAAAAAGCCTGTGTAAAGCCCATTCTTCCCCGTGCCATCTTGTGCCACATTTCCAGGTGCTGTGGCGTAAGCTAAGAAGGTACCGGTGGGCGCATCCAGTGGGGCAAGGCCTTTGCCGCTCGATGTTTTCCCGTTGGCAAACGGGTCGTCGCGGCAAGCATCCAGCACGACGATATTCATGCGATTCCCCGCGCTCTTAAAGGCGGTCATCACTGTTTCAATATCTACGGCTTGCTTGGGCACATCGGCTGCGGAGTTCAGCTTGTCATCGATGGGCACCATGTAGTTGCGCCAATCAAGCTGCAGGCCATGTCCTGCATAAAACAACATACCAATACCTTGCTTGCCGCTTAGGTTTTTGCCAGCACGTTCAATCGCATCCATCATTTTGGCACGGTCGGAATCAATCACTTCAATCACACCAAAGCCCATGTTGCGCAACGTTGCCGCCATGTCTTTGGCATCATTGGATGGATTCGCCAGCTTCATATCGCCAGGGTAAGCTGAGTTACCAATGATGAGAGCGATGCGCACGTCATTCGGTGCTTGGGCTGTGGCGCTAAAGGTGAGTAGGCCTGCGGCGGCTAGCGCAGTCGAAATCAAGCGCTTAGGTAGAGTGATAAGTCGGCTCATGGTCGCTCCTTGCATTTTAGGTAGGCATGCATTATGACGTGCCACGAGTCAAACTCACCGCTTCTTCACTCCAAAGATCAGGCTTGCCATTGCGACGGTGTATCTCCATAGTTTGCTTAACGATGAAACCAAAATCGGGCAGCATCCAATAGACGTTTTTGGTGCGAATACCGGCACGATTGATGCTATTACGCTCAATTTTGAAGGTTTTAAACGTCCCTGCAGGAACGGTAATGGTCTCTATCGCAACAACCCGTCCTTCGTCCTCTACCCAGTTCTCACTACCTTGCCCGCGCTTTGCTCCTCGCCCAACACCTTGGCTAGCATTTGGATTACTTCCGTCAGTGGTCACGACACTTCGCGAGGTCCATTTTTTCCCCTCCGCAATCCCATCCGCAGGTAAATACGGGCGTGGGGGATCAAAAGTAAAGCCCGCGCCAGCTACATAAATAAACTCGCCTCGCGTAGTAAGTACACTACCCCCTGCAATTTGGACGATGCCATCTTTGATGCTGGAGATGCTAGGAGAGCGACTTCGCGTCTCTTGACCTGTATAACCATCTTTGCGCACGAATTCAATACTGTCACCTACATGGAACAAGGATTGATTCACGTCATGTTTGATGCCACTTTTATCGACATAAGCAGAAATTTTGGCTTTACTTAGTCGATCGATGGTGCTCATCGCTCCTTGCGCAAAGAGCCCTGTAGGGTATTTTTGAACAAACGCATAGAAGTCATCCACTTTGGTGCTGGACGAAATACGTTCCCACTCCACTTTTTCTATCTCAAACTCTTTTTCTTTTTGATCTTCGGCGGGTTTGAGGACTTTTTTAATGCCACTGTTAAAAATGAAATCGTCCTCTAAGCTTGTTGTTTCCCATGGGATTTGAGCGCCTTCGCTTGCCTTGCGCACTTGAAAACGAACGCGCTTAAAAACATCTTCAATTCGCGCAGTGGGTTTTTGCAGTTCTTGCAATAAGTAGCCTGTGTAAAGCCCATTCTTCCCCGTGCCATCTTGTGCCACATTTCCAGGTGCTGTGGCGTAAGCTAAGAAGGTACCGGTGGGCGCATCCAGCGGGGCAAGGCCTTTACCGCTCGAAGTTTTGCCGTTGGCAAATGGGTCGTCGCGGCAAGCATCCAGCACGACGATATTCATGCGATTCCCCGCGCTCTTAAAGGCGGTCATCACTGTTTCAATATCTACGGCTTGCTTGGGCACATCGGCTGCGGAGTTCAGCTTGGCATCGACGGGCACCATGTAGTTGCGCCAATCAAGCTGCAGGCCATGCCCTGCATAGAACAGCATGCCCACGCCTTGCTTGCCGCTCATTGATTTACCAGCACGTTCAATGGCTTCCATCATCTTGGCACGGTCGGAGTCAATGACCTCAATCACGCCAAACCCCATATTACGCAGCGTAGCGGCCATATCTTTAGCATCGTTGGATGGGTTCGCTAATTTCATGTCACCTGGGTAAGCCGAGTTGCCAATGATGAGTGCAATGCGCACGTCGTTGGGCGCTTGGGCGCTGGCGCTGAAAGTGAGTAGGCCTGCGGCGCACAAAGCAGTTGTCAATAGTTGGTAGGGTATAGTTTTGATGAGTCGCATTAAGTGCCTCTTGTAATAGTTAACGCCTCTTCAGTCCACCGATCCGTTTTGCCATTCGGTTTGTGCATTTCTATTTGCTGCTTGATGGGAAAACCAAAATCGGGCAGCATCCAATAGGTGTTTTTGACGTCTGCGCCATTGCGCCTTGTGGAGTTGACTTCAATTTTGAATGCTTTAAAAGTCCCAGCGGGCACGGTGATGGTTTCAAGCGCCAGTACCTGTCCCTCTTCTTCCATCCAATTGCCAGCGCTAGCTCGCTGGCGCATCAGCATGTTTTGCTGAATGGTTTGCCGTTGCTGAAGCATGTCTTGCCTCTGCTGCTGCATATTTTGGCGCTGCGGTTGCATTGGACCGCGCCTGACTTCTTTGTTAAACATGTTAACGAGAGAAATAGACGCTTTCCCTTCGGTGTTTGCGGCACCCATTGGCGCATTCAAGGGCGCGACTGCGCTGCGTGAAGTCCACCGCTTCCCGACGACGAGTCCATCTGCGGGGCGAGTGGGACGTGGCGGGTTGTAGCGATTGCCTTGCCCCTGAATAACCTCTCCTTTGGTCGTGAGGATGCCACCACCCGCAATGCGAACAATGCCATTTTCAATGCTTAGAATTTGCGGGCTACGACTTCTAAGCGCCTGTCCCAAGTCGTCTTTTCGCTGGATCTCAATAGCATCGCCGACTCGATAAACCGATTGATTGGCGTCATGCCGGATGCCGCTTCGGTCAACATAGGCCACCACTTTGGCTTGATTGAGTCTGTCAATGTTTCCCATGGCTGCTTGCGAAAAAAGCCCCGAAGGATACTTTTGAACAAAGGTGTAAAAGTCATCTGCGCGTTTGGAGTCTTTGATTTGCTCCCACTCAGCGCTTTCAGCGTCGTACAGTTTGTCTTTGTCGTCTTCTGTAAGGCGCACCGTCCTTTTAATGCCAGAGTTAAAAACAAAATCGTCTTCTAAACTAGTGGTCTCCCAAGGGATTTGTGCACCATTGCTGGCTTTGCGCACGGCGAATCTCACGCGTTTAAAAACGTCCTCAATTCGCGCCGTAGGCTGTTGTAATTCTTGCAGCAAAAACCCAGTGTAGAGACCGTTCTTCGAACCGACTACGCCATCGGCTGCCACATTGCCAGGTGCGGTGGCGTAAGCGAGGAAGGTTCCTGTGGGAGCATCGAGCGGCGCAAGGCCTTTGCCTGATGCGGTTTTGCCGTCTGCAAAGGGGTTGTCGCGGCACGCGTCCAGCACCACAATGTTCATACGGTTGCCAGCAGATTTGAAGGCGGACATCACTATGTCAATATCCACGGTGCTACGCGGTACGTCGCTGGCTGAATTCAATTTAGCATCGATGGGCACCATGTAATTGTGCCAATCCAGTTGCAAACCATGTCCTGCATAAAACAGCATACCTACCCCGTTTTTGCCATGGAGGTTTTTGCTGACTTTGTCGATGGCAGCTAACATTTGCTCTTTGTTTGCATTGACGACTTCAATGACACCAAAACCCATGTTCTTGAGCGTTGCGGCCATGTCTTTGGCATCGTTGGATGGATTGGCTAGCGCCATACCACTAGGGTAGGCCGAGTTGCCAATAATGAGGGCGATACGCACGTCGCTTGGGGCTTGGGCGGTGGCGGGTATAGCGAGCATTGCCGCACTAGTTATGGCAATGGCAAGCTTCATAATTCTCATATCTAACCTTCTAGGGCGCTAGGCTGGTGGTAACGATTTGTGGTCTTGAGGCTCCCCCAGCAGCGGCGGCACGCATGGTGAAGCTGCTGGCAACGGGAATTTGTTGTTTGATGTTGTAATCGCCTGACCAAGTCCCCGTTCTTGAGCTCATTGCACCACCGCCACCTACCATTGCGAATTCCACTTGCACGACAAGATCACTGGGCGTTGTGCCCGCCTTGACTTGCCACTGTAAGCCGCCATTTAGACTACCTGTACTGATATCTGCTTGGCCTTTATCCCCCGCTTTAATTGGGAATTTCCATAAAGACCCTCTGACTTGACTCAGGACTAATTCGCCAAAACGGACGGCTAAGACTTGCCCATCCGCAGCGATTTTGTCGCCCGAACTAAAGGCCGTATAGGTCGCATTCTTTTCGGTCACATTCACTTTGATTTCAGCTTTGTTATTAAAGACACGGTCATGCACCACGAGCGTGCCGAGGCGCTGTCCTTCCGTTAAGGTAAGCGTCGTGACGGATGCAATCGCACTAGGGGCAAGTGGCGTAGCAGCAGGGTTTGAGTTAGGCGTCGCCATGGCAATGATTGGCGGTTGTGCAGCCGGTGCCGGCGTGGCAGCAATTCTTGCCAATCTTGCATCGTCAGCAGCTTTTAGTTCTCTGGCGACTTCGCGTAGCCTAGCCTTAGCTAAACCGACAAAAGCGCCGCTTGGAAATTGCTCGATGTAAGCCTCTAGCTCAAAAGGACGATTGCTAGTTTTAATGCTTTCCCAATAAGCTAGTTCCACCATCATCATGTTGGGTGCGGCAGGTGCTGCAGTTGCCGACATGGGTGTGAGCGTGGGCGTCACCGCTGCGACGACAACGGGAGGGGATTTTTTGAAATAAAAATTACCCTCTAAGGCGGTATTTTCCCAAGGTGTTTGCTGGTTGGCGCTGTCTTTTCGCACGTTTGCACGCACGCGTTTAAAAACTTCTTCAATCGGCATATCGGGCATACGCATCACAGCTGCCAGGTGCTGGGTATAGAGCCCGTTGTTGCCTGCGCCATCAGACGCGACAGAGCCTGGCGAAGTTGAATAAGCCACAAGAGAGCCGCTAGGAGCGCTCATGGTAGCCAGACCCGCCGTACCCGAACGCGAACCCTTGGCGAAAGGGTTGTCGCGGCAGGCATCCAAAATTAAAAGGTTGATGCGGTTTTTGGCGGTTTCCATTTTTTCTAGGATGGACTGTGCATCAATGGAGTCAAACGCGACTTCGTCCTCTGCGCGGATGTCAGCATCTACCGGGACGAGGTAGTTGGCACCTTTGACCTGTACGCCATGACCTGCGAAGTAAAAAAGTCCTACGCCGCCCGATTGTTTAAGTCGCTCACCGAAGTCGCGAACAATGCGCTGCATCTCGCGCCGCGAGGCGTTTTCGGCCTTGATAACGGTAAAGCCTGCTTCGGTCAGTGCACTCTCCATGAGGCGTACATCGTTGACGGGATTTTTTAGTGGCGACGACTTGTACGTTGCATTGCCTATTAAAAGCGCAAGACGGCTCTCGCCTTGCACTTGTGCATGGGCAGCAAACGTTCCAAAGAGAACGCATGCAAGGATGAATAATTTATCTAAAATTTTCATAACGCATATTATTTCACTTTCCGCCAAACAAATAGTCACCGCCGGCTGTATGTCCCGCCGACATCAATACGCCATATTGTGGGGTTTGTGGACTAATTTTAGAGACCTCTTCGCGAATACTCTCCAGCGCCGCTTGTGCGCGTAGCGGTTCTTTGGTGGCGTTTAAGTTGCTCAGCTTTTTAAGCAATGCATCCGCAAAAGGCGAATTGCCTTCACTCAAACTATCAGCCACAGGCTCTTCGCTACCCGAAGACATGACGGCAACTGATCGACGTTTCAAAATGGCGTTAGGGCTTATAGAGGATGCATTTTTAGACGAGGCTTCTGCCTCACGCGTTAGAGCACCTGAAAAGCAACTATCAGAGACCAGCAAGATTTGCTTTGCACTAATGTTAGTCAACATGCGCGAAATATCAGCATTTGAAATCCAAGTTTTTGGATTCTCAACATCGGCGTCAGCAGGAAGCCAGTAGCCCGAAGCCGAACCAGGGTGAATATGGCCATGTCCCGCGTAGTAGACGATGACGCTGTCGTTTTCGCCAGCCGCACGAATCAGGTTATTAAAAGCGCGAACTGTCCCTTCGCGGCTAGCGTCCGCTAACGAGACGACTTCAAAACCTTGTGCGGCGAGAGCCCTACTGATGTCGGCGGCGTCTTTTGCCGTTCCGGGCAATGACGTAATAGGAGAGGCGTATTCTGTGTTGCCTATCACCAAGGCGCGGCGACGCTCTATCGGTTTGGCGAGAACACTGTCGTTGTCATTGTCTTTGTCGGAGGCGCTGGCGGATGCACTCTTGCGTTCAGGTGCGGTGGCGATACAGTTTCCGTCCTGACCAGCTGAGCAGGCGGGCAGCGCCGCTGCAGAGAGATTTTTATCCAGTACGACGTTTGCCGAGTTAAACAGCGTGGCGCGCCAAGCTGTGGCAGTGCCTGAGCGCGGAATAACGACGATGGGAGCGACTTTGATAAAAGGATTAGCGATAACCGTAACTGCAGCACGGGGTTTACTAATGGTCTGCGCGCCAGCTGGGCTAGTAGTTGTCGTCAGCTTAATGGGGGCGTTGGCAATAGGGACTATGCGCGGAATGATGTGGACAGGCTCACATTTGGGGCTGCCAATAGGCCTGCAGATTTGAGCTTGGGCTGTAAAGCCAAAGCCCATGATGGCGAGCCAGAGGATATGAACGACGGAGGCTAAAATTTTGTGCATGGCCTTGTTCCTTAAAACTGCTGTGTAGCAAAAACCCATACGCGCATTTTGCTCGCACGTCCATCGGAGTCTGCGCCCGTGGTGGTGTCGGCTGCAGGATTCGCGCGAAGCTTCCAAACGGGCATCAATGCTATTTCTGTACTGGGCGTGGGCGACCAGACCACACTAAAGCCCGTTCCGTTCAGGATGTAGTTGTTGGCCGTGGTTGTCCCTGCAATCACTGATTGCCTGATAGTGACCCATCCTTGGTCGTAAAACAAGAGACCCCGCCACTGCTCATTCCAGCGGTGGTGTAGCTCTAAATTGAGTACCGCGCCCATATCAGCTGCAGCCTCACCAATCGGGTAGGCGCGCACGCCGCTGATGCCGCCAATCAGCATTGATTCAGTCGAGTCTAAATTTTTGCGCGCCCGCTGCAAACTGAAGTTAACTTGTGCGCGTTGACCTTGCCCCAAGGCAACTGATTGCTCACCGCGTGCAGTTAGTTTTTGGTAGCGCCCTGCAATTTTTGCGGTATCGGCAGTCACGTCACTGGCAACCAATGACATGTCCACATGACCTGCTGTCAAAATTAAATTGCCAGAACGTGTCCCCCCAAGGGCAGGACCGTCACCAAATAAACCAAGATTGAAAGCATGTATACGGCGATCGGTGGTGGGTACGCCTGCCTGTAAGCTACGCGTTCGTTTACTTTGTGCCTCGCCGCGTAGGGTCAGATTGAGATGGGGGCTACGTATTAAATGATTGCTAAGGTCAATACCTGTAATGTGCGAGTCGCCTTTGGCTTGCAGCGAGGCATAAGCATCGACCAATTGATAACGTGCCGTGAGGTTACTGATGCCTAGTTTGAAGTCAGACAGGCCTAGCGGCACATCGTACCTTGTTTGTAAGGTCTTTTGATTGGGGGTGAGTAGTTGTCCTGCGATGCTGAGGACATCCGCGTTGAACAAATTGTTTCTAATTTGTAGTTGCGTTTTATCGCGTGCGACGTTGGTGTAGCGGCTACCCAAGTTGTCAATGCTGGTGCTTAGGCTGTATTTTTCTAATTGAATAGGCTCCAGCACAAGGTCGTACTGCCCCATGGTGGTTGAGGGTGAGAGCGTGAGTCTGGGTGTTTCACCAAGTAGCTTTGTTAAAGC
>JANPAY010000209.1:0-2398 GCA_031430155.1 Comamonadaceae bacterium | reverse complement strand
CGCACAAACTCGATAAAGCTATCACTCATTGCAAATCAATGCCTAAAATGCCGCACACCCGTAAACACCATCGCCACACCGCGCTCATTGGCTGCCGCTATCACTTCGTCGTCGCGGACGCTGCCGCCGGGTTGAATCACACAGCTTGCGCCTGCATCCACCACCACGTCTAGGCCGTCGCGGAAGGGGAAGAATGCGTCGCTGGCTACCACGGAGTCCAGCAGCACCAGACCCGCGTTTTCGGCCTTGATGCTGGCAATTTTTGCGGAGTCGATGCGCGACATTTGTCCTGCGCCTACGCCTAGCGTCATGCCATCTTTGCAGTACACGATGGCGTTGGATTTGACGTATTTGGCAACGCTCCACGCAAACAGTAAATCTTGCAGCTGCTGAGGCGTTGGCTGCTTAGTGGTGACGACTTTGAGGTCAGCCAACGTGAGTTCGTGGTTATCTGCGCTTTGCATGAGTAGTCCTGAGCCCACGCGCTTGACGTCTCTCGCGTTGCGGCCTTTTTCCCATGCGGTTTTGCCGCCCTTCGGCAAATCTATCTTAAGCGCCCGCACATTCACTTTTTTCTTCAAGAGTTCCAGCGCATCAGTATCAAAGTCAGGCGCAATCAGCACTTCGACAAATAGCTTGGTCACGGCTTCCATCGTGGCTGCATCGACAGGGCGGTTAAACGCCACGATGCCGCCAAACGCCGATGTGGGATCGGTCTGCAAAGCCTTGCCGTATGCGGCCTGCGGGCTGTCGCCCGTTGCCACCCCGCATGGGTTGGCGTGCTTGACGATGACGCAGGCGCAACTATCAAAGCTCTTCACGCACTCCCACGCCGCGTCTGCGTCCGCGATGTTGTTGTAGCTGAGTTCCTTGCCCTGCAACTGCACGGCAGTGACGATAGAACCTGGCGCTGGATAGAGATCGCGATAAAACGCCGCATCTTGATGTGGGTTTTCGCCATAGCGCAAATCTTGCACTTTGACAAAACGTCCATTGCTCTGCGAGCCATAGCGGGTGTGGCTTCCGTCAGTATTAATAGACGATAACTAATCACTAATCGCGCCATCGTAATTGCTGATGCGGTTGAATGCGGCAACGGATATCGCAAATTTTGTGGCGCTACTCACCTCGCCTGTCGCCTTCAACTCTGCGAGCACACCCTCATATTGCTGGCTATCAGTCAACACCGCCACATCACGCCAATTTTTGGCGGCAGAGCGCACCATGGCGGGACCGCCAATGTCGATGTTTTCAATCGCGTCCTCAAGCGTGCAACCTGCTTTGGCCACCGTCGCTTCAAACGGATAGAGGTTCACCACCAAGATGTCGATGGTATTGATGCCATGTGCAGCAAGCGCTGCCATGTGCTCGGGCACATCGCGACGTGCCAACAAACCCCCGTGGACATTGGGGTGCAGCGTTTTGACGCGTCCGTCTAACATCTCGGGAAAGCCCGTCATATCGGCTACTTCGGTGACAGGCAAGCCTGCGTCAGCGAGTAATTTGGCCGTGCCGCCTGTTGATAGAAGTTTGATGCCAAGCTCGTGAAGCGATTTGGCGAATAGGGTGATGCCTGTTTTATCGGAAACGGAGAGAAGTGCTGTTTTAGTCATTTTTTAACAAGCCGTGTTCGGCTAATTTTTTGTGTAGCGTGTTGCGGTTGAGGCCGAGCCACTGCGCGGCTTTGGATTGATTGTCCGAGGCTTTTTCCATCACCGTTGCTAGGAGTGGACGCTCGAAGCAGCTGAGCATCATGCCGTACAAGTTGTGGGGCGCGACACCGTCCAAATCTTTGAAATATGCCGCCAAGCTCTCGCTAATGCAGGCTTCTATTTTTTCTTTACTCATGTATCACCATCACCTTACCTCACCATCAAAAAAATCGTTCACGGCTTGCAATTGCTGCTCGCAGGTCTGGAGTTGGTTCATCTGCTGGCGAAACGCTTCGCCGCCCACCATGCCTTGTACGTACCAGCCAATATGCTTACGGGCAGTATAAAGCCCTGTTTCTTGACCATACAGTTCATAATGTTCCAGCAAATGATCGACCAGCAGATTTCTGATCTCAAGCTGGCTGGGGGCGGCTAAATCTATGCCATTGGCTAAAAAATGGACGATTTCGCGAAAAATCCACGGTCTGCCCTGTGCGGCGCGGCCAATCATCACCGCGTCTGCGCCTGTAGCAGCCAAAACGTCTTTCGCCTTTTGCGGCGTGGTGATGTCGCCATTGGCCACCACGGGTACACGCACCGCAGCCTTGACCGCCGCAATGGTGTCGTACTCGGCAAAACCTTTGTAGCCCTGCTCGCGGGTGCGTCCGTGGATGGTGAGCATCTGCACGCCAGCCGACTCAGCTGCCCGTGCAATCGACACGGCATTTTTGTTATCCACGCTCCAG